>NZ_PJJK01000079.1:0-31607 GCF_002929785.1 Cryobacterium sp. Y62
TCAGGTGCATGTTATGACCGCCGGAAGAATCGTGCGCTCCGGGGACAAAGACCTCGCCGTCGAGCTCGAAGAGCACGGCTATACCGATACGCAGCAGTCCACCGTGCCGCGTGCGACACAGGTTGGGCAAACACCAGTCGGGGCCGTACGATGACCGTAGCGAGAGCAACTGGCGGAGTTCTTGCCGGCGTCGAACTCGAGCGCGACGGCCGCGATCCTAGTTGGCTCAGCGAGGCGCGGTTGAACGCCCTCGATTGGGTGGGCAGGCATGGCTTTCCGACCCACAAGGATGAGGACTGGAAGTACACCGCACTTGGCCCGATTCTGGCCCTTCCCTTCGACGCCGCCACCGCAACGTCCGCCACCGCAACATCCGGCACCGTGGTCTCGGGCAGCCGCGTCAGTGCGGCCCTGATCGACGAAGCAGCGGTCGATCTCGGCGGGCCACGGCTGGTCTTCGTCAACGGACACTTTGCGGCTGAATTCTCTCGGGTGACGGGGCTGCCAAGCGGCGCCGTCGTTACGACTCTGGCCGCAGTGCTAGCGGCGGGGCCCGATCGACTTGAACCCTTCTTTGCACATACGCCTGGAGCACGTCACGCGTTCGCCGCATTCAACGACGCACTCGCCGAGGATGGCGCATTCATCCACTTGACCTCCGCCACAATCGTTGAGCAACCGATCCAACTCGTGTTCTTCTCCGACACCGGTGGGATCCCGCTGATCTCGAGTCCCAAGTCTGTGATAATCGCCGATCCCGGCTCGCGCGCGACGATCGTCGAGACCTACGCTGGAATCGATACCGACGTGTACTGCACCAACGCCGTCACCGAACTCGTTCTCGCCGAGGACGCGCAAATTGAGCATTACAAGGTTCAAAACGAGCCGGTGACCGCATTCCATGTCGCGCTGCTATCGGTGCGTCAGGGCCGCAACAGTCATTTCTCCTCGCGCTCGGTCATGCTTGGCGGCAGCATCGCCCGGCACGAAGTGCGGGTACTTCTGGACGGCAGCGGCGCGGAGGTCAGCCTCGATGGTGTCTACCTGCCCCAGGGTGATCAACTCCACGACAACACAATCTTCGTCGATCACGTAGCCACCAACACGACCAGCCACCAGCTCTATAAGGGGGTGCTGGACGGACGTTCACACGAGGTATTCAACGGCCACATCATGGTTCGTCACGGCGCGGACGGAACCGATGCGAACCAGAAGAACAAGAATTTGCTACTCTCCGACCGCGCTGAGGTCGACACTAGACCAAGGCTGGAAATCTACACCGACGATGTGAAGTGCACGCACGGTGCGGCGGTTGGTCAAATGGATGATGAGGCGATCCTGTACTTGCGTGCCCGCGCCATACCGCTGGAGGATGCCCGCGGGCTCCTCATCTACGCGTTTGTGCACGAGATGGTGGACCGGATTGAATTGGAGCCTTTGCGCGCACAGTTGGAACGAGTGGTCGCTACCCGGTTCGCCAATGGCGCTGGCCAGGTCGGGCAATGAGGGCCGGTGGGACCATGACGGCCGGCTCAGGGATGGCTTCGACCAGTTCAGGCATCGCGGGTCTCTACCAGGAAATGATCATCGATCATGGGCGCCGGCCACGTAACTTTCGTAAAATCGACGGCGCGACCCGAACGGTAGAAGCTCTCAATCCGCTCTGTGGCGATCAGTTAACCCTCTCCGTTCAAGTCACCGACGGTGTTATCGCCGACGTTGCCTTCACGGGGAGCGGATGCACCATCTCCCAGGCTTCCGCCTCGCTGATGACCATGGCCGTCAAGGGTCTGCAACCCGAGGAGGCCCTGACGCTATTCGCTCGCGTCCACACCATGCTCACCAGCGAATCCGAGGACGAAGCGTCACTGGCCGGGGTGGGCAAACTTGCTGTGCTCTCGGGCGTGTGGGAATACCCGACTCGGGTCAAGTGCGCCTCCCTGGCGTGGCAGGCGTTACGTAACGCGCTCGAAGACGGCAACCGCCAGGACGAGAAAGGAATAACAGACCATGGACTCAGACCGGTACACGATCGTTGAACTTAGCCAGAGCTGCCAGGTGACGGTGATTCCGGGCGGGCAGCCGATGTTGCTCCAGGCTGGCGAACAGGTTGTCGTGACGCAGACCCTCGGTGAGAGCGTTACCGTTCAAACTGCAATGGGGTATCTCGTTCGCATCAGTGCCGCGGACTCGGCCGCGCTCGGATTGACCAGGTCGGCCGCAGAAACAGTGATCGAGAATGACGGTCCATTCGATCTGGACCAGGTGCTGGACCAGCTCAGGAACGTTTTCGACCCGGAAATCCCGATCAATGTCGTGGACTTGGGTCTGATCTACCTATGCCAAGCGGAGTTGCTCGCCGATGGCACCCACCGGGTCGAAGTTAAGATGTCCATGACCGCGCCGGGCTGCGGTATGGGCGATGTGCTCAAAAAGGATGCCCACACCGCGATCCAATCGGTTCCCGGTATCAGTGACATCGACATCGAGCTGGTCTGGGACCCGCCATGGGGCCAGGACCGAATGTCGGAGGCCGCTCGGCTTCAACTCGGAATGTACTAAAAGACAAGGCTGCCGCATGACCAGCAAATTTTTGAACAGGCCCGGCGCCGTCGAGTCTGCTGAGCCGGTCGATGCCGGCATCGCGGCCCATTACGGCAACGCGTTTTCAGAGCAGCGTGCCCTGGCTACCGGTACGGCGATTGTTGACCTCTCGCACCGGGCGGTCATCGCCGTCTCCGGCTCCGATCGGCGCAGTTGGATTGATTCGCTGTCCAGCCAGAGTGTCGCCAATCTGGCACCGGGCGAGTCCACAGAGACTCTGCTTTTGAATATGACCGGTCGGATCGACTACGCGGTTCGTCTTTTCGATGATGGGACCGACCTGTGGCTGCTTCTTGAGCGCGAACAAGCATCTGGGCTTCTCCTCTGGCTGGCCAGCATGAAATTTGCTTTGAGAGTGGAACTTACCGATCGTTCCTTGGAATTCGCGACAATCGGGAGCCTCGGCCGGCCGGAGCTTCCGGTAGCGGTACCGCATGGCCTACCGCTGATCTGGCACGACCCGTGGATGGGCGTTCGCCCGGGTGGATACCAGTACGCAGTCGCGACGCGACACCCGGCGGCAGACTGGACCTACAGTGAGACGTTGGTGCCTCGCGCCGCACTGGGCGGGATCGTCGGTTCCGATATTCCGGCCGCTGGACTGCACGCCCTGGAAGCGTTGCGCGTAGCGGCCTGGCGCCCACGTTTCTCTACCGAAGTCGATGACAAGTCGATTCCTCATGAGCTAGATTGGCTGCGCACCGCTGTGCATCTGAACAAGGGTGGCTATCGCGGCCAGCAGACGGTGGCCAAGGTTCACAACGTTGGCCATCCACCGCGCAGACTCGTCATGCTCTATCTGGATGGATTCGAGGGTGTCTTGCCGTCGCGCGGGGATCGTGTCATGGCACCGCATGGTGTTGGCCAGGACGGTGTTGGCCGGGGCTCGCTGGCCGATCCGTTCAAGAACGTTGGTCTGGTTACATCGGTTGCCCGGCACTACGAATTGGGACCGGTCGCACTCGCAGTCATAAAACGCGGCACTGACGCGGCGGGTGATCTTCTCGTGAGGACCTGTATCGGAGACGTACCGGCCAGACAAGTGGTGATCGTACCGCCGGATGCCGGTGCCGTAGCCGCGGTTACGCTTCCTCGCCTGGCACGTCCAGCCGCGTGAGTGCAATATTGCTATGTCTGACGATCTACTAATGGGAATGGACACCGTGTGGCCGAAGTTCATGCACGTTTGAATCGAACGGCGCGACTGGATGCGCTTCCATTTACGAGGGAGCATCGCGGCGTGTTGGTCGGTTCCGGCTTTGGTTGGGCACTGGACGCCATGGACGTCGGGCTCATCTCCTTTGTCCTGGCCCAATTAGCGGTGCAGTGGAACGCGAGCGACCTAGAATTGTCCTGGGTCGCATCCGTCGGCTTTATCGGCATGGCCGTTGGCGCCGTCCTCGGAGGGCTTCTGGCCGATCGCATCGGTCGACGTCGGGTATTTGCACTCACCCTCCTCGTCTATGGACTCGCGACGGGAGCATCCGCCCTGTCCGGCTCCATTGCCGTACTCATCGCCTGGCGATTCGTCGTCGGGCTCGGTCTCGGAGCGGAACTTCCGGTAGCGTCGACGCTGGTCAGCGAGTTTGCTCCGCCCCGAATTCGCGGTCGAATTATCGTCGTGCTCGAATCGTTCTGGGCCATCGGCTGGACCGTCTCCGCTGTGATCGGATTTCTCGTCGTTCCGTCATCAGAAAACGGATGGCGCTGGGCGTTGGCTGTCGGAGCGGCCCCGGCCATTTACTCGGTGGTCGTTCGGCTGCGTTTACCCGAGTCGGTGCGTTTTCTCGAGTCTCGTGGGCGTTTTATGGAAGCAGAGTCGACCGTTCAACGATTTGAGCACTCAGCCGGCGTGACGGTGCCACCCCCGGAATCGGCCGCAGTTATGAGCGGGGCAAGGCCAACGGCATCCGCTGCTCGACCACAGATGACCGCGCTGTTCGCGCGCGCGCTGCGAGGCCGGACCGCAGCCCTGTGGCTGGTCTGGTTCTGCGTGAATTTTTCCTACTACGGCGCCTTCATCTGGCTGCCGACCATTCTGGTTGCCTCGGGGTTTTCTCTCACTCGATCCTTTGCCTACACGCTCATCATTACCCTGGCCCAGCTACCGGGGTATGCCGCATCTGCCTACCTCATCGAACGCTGGGGCCGGCGCAGAACCCTCGCTGCGTTCCTCATTGGTTCCGCGCTTTCGGCCGCGTTGTTTGGCATGGCCACAGAAACCAGCCAGGTGATTGGTGCTGGCATGTTGCTGTCGTTCTTTAACCTGGGCGCGTGGGGAGCGCTCTACGCCGTGACTCCGGAACTGTATCCCACCCGCATTCGCGCGACCGGGGCTGGCTGGGCGGCAGGCATCGGTCGGAGCGCTGCGATCCTGGCCCCGCTCGCCGTGCCTGGGTTGCGGGACACGGGCGGAACCGGTCTGCTCTTCACCGTGTTCGCAGCATTTTTCCTGGTCGCCGCACTGGGCGCATTCGGGCTTCCGGAGAAACGCGGCCAGGTCCTGATGGACTGACGCAGCATCGATTGGCTGACCAATAATTCCTGACCACAGCTCGCCCATTTGAGAGAGAAAAATTCACTATGACGTACGTTATTGCTCTTCCCTGCGTTGACGTGAAAGATCGAGCGTGCATTGACGAGTGCCCGGTTGATTGCATTTACGAAGGCGATCGTGCACTCTATATCCACCCCGACGAGTGCATCGACTGTGGCGCCTGCGAGCCGGTGTGCCCGGTGGAAGCCATTTTCTACGAGGACGACGTGCCTGAAAAGTGGGCGGAATATTACAAGGCCAACGTGGAATTCTTTGATGACATCGGATCACCCGGTGGAGCTTCGAAGACCGGAGTGATTCATAAGGACCATCCGATTATCGCTGCGCTTCCAGTGCAATTTCGGTCCTGAAATGACTGCACGCGCGATGATTGCAAACCTCACGATGGGGTCGGTCAAACACCCCGCGACCCAGAAATTTCCGCGACATTAACGTTGTGGGTCACAAGCCACTAGTTGAATTCGTGTCGAAGCGATCTAAACCTGCGGAAAGAGCAGGGGGAGCTGCAGGGTCAGCCAGGGGCTGAATGCCCAAGGGGTGGTCCGTACCGCCGACACGAGGTCGGCGCGGGGCACCCACCGCCATTCCAAGACCTCGTCAGCGCGGGGCGCAACCGTCGAGCTTGTGACCGCTGTGAAAACCGGACAGATTTCGTTTTCCACGATGCCGGACGCGTCGATTGCACGATAGCGAAAGTCGGGCAGGGCCAGAGTGAGTTCGGTTAGTTCGATGCCGAGTTCATGGCTCGCGCGGCGAATTGCTGCATTTTCCAGGGTCTCTCCGGGCGCAGGATGACCACAGAACGAGTTCGTCCACACACCCGGCCAGGCCTTCTTGGTCAGCGCGCGGCGGGTAACCAGGATGCGGTCGTTTTCATCGAAGACGTGGCATGAGAATGCTAGGTGCAGCGCCGTGTCGAAGTCATGCACGAGCGCCTTGTCGGCCACGCCGATCGGCGTTCCGTCCTCGGCAACGAGCACCACGGTCTCGACCTCGAGGATGTCCCGTTCGTCGGTCATGCTGTCCTGCGCCACGTCTGACCACCCTCTGAAAGTTTCGTACCTCAAATCTACGCCAGCGGTGGGATATTCGTGCGCCTGCGCCTGCGGCCGCGATCGAGTGGCGCGTCTAGAAAGCGAGGGGCATCCCTCTAAAGCATGGAACTATCCCCAGAATGGGGGGTAGACAGAAGGAGAGAGGGGGTATCGGTTGCGAGTTGGATGGGAACAAACTGAGGCGAATGGTCCTGTGAGATGTTGGATTTTTCAGATTCGCCGGGGCGGGACCGAACGAAGGAGTTCATTCCATGAGAATAACTTGCCCGTACTGTCACTCTGAGGCCCGACTGCGACCAAATCCCGCTATAACTGACGGGGCGACCGCACCGAGGTATGAACTCGAATGCAGCGGTTGCGACGCCACTTCTGTACGGCCCAGCCCGGGACGCCGACACCTTCGGTGCTCAGCAGACGGGACCTTTATCCCGGAATCGCTGGCCCGTGCTAGGGCGGGTTGAAGTCGCGATGCTCAAAAACCCCCACGCCGAGGCGCAGGGGTTTTGGTCGTGCGAGTTGATGTGGGTTAAACGAACAGGTTCGCGCGCTTGAGGTCTTCGGCGAAATCTACCTCGACGGCGTAGAAGTCGGAGATGTTCACCGGCTCCACCAGCATGCGGTTCTGCTCGATCGCAAGCTCGATGCCGCGCTCGAAGTAGTCCTGGTCGGCGACCTTGATTAGCTGGCGAATGAGGGTTGCCTTGTCGGCGCTCGACACGTAGTTGATGCCGACAGCTTCGCCAAGACCGTCTTTGACGGTCTTGGACAGCTCCTTGATGTAGCCCTCGGCGCTGGTCGTGTATTTTACCTCTTCATCGGATACCTTGTCGGTGTTCACTGTGACGAAAGACTGGTCACGGGCCATCATGGCGGCAGCGCGGTCGAGAATGGCCGGGTCGAAGACAACGTCGCCGTTCATCCAGAGCACGCCACCCGGCTTCGAAGCCTGCAGGGCACGCAGCAGGCTCTTCGATGTGTTGGTCTGGTCGTATTCTTCGTTGTAGACGAAGGATGCCTGCGGGAACGCTTCAATGATGTGCTCAAGCTTGTAGCCGACGACGATGGTGACCTCGGCGGCTTTGCCGAAGGCATGCGCGATGTTGTCGAACTGCTGCTGCATGATGGTGCGGCCATCGTTCAGTTCGGTGAGCGGCTTCGGCAGCGAGCGTCCAAGACGACTGCCCATGCCGGCCGCCAGGATGACGACGTGCGTCTTGACCGACTGCGTCTTAGCTGCCTGCGTCGTCACGATTATCTCCTCAAGAATGATCGGGGCTACGACTGAAAACCCATTCGCTTGCGAAGAGTTTGCTCAGGATTCACCCACATGTTCACGTAAAGACACACCGTTATGTCAACCTCACCATAACCCGTTGGGTCGTTCCGCGGGCAAAAACGGCTCGGCACGTGTCCATTTCGTGACCCGGCATGGAGCGTACTCACAGGTTGAAATGGCTGTCAGCCGGCCGTCCGCGCCCTCAGGGCGGTGGTCCTTGGTAGGTTAACTGAGTGACTTTTGTGCCGCTCAACTCTGAACCTGACGACGAATCTGTCACCGACACTTCTGCAGAATCGAAAGCGCCGAACGCCGTGGAACGAAAGATCGTGAAACTCAACGCCGCGAATCCGGCGGCAAGTGAGTCAGCCCTCGTTAAACCGAATGAGCATGACCCTGCCGTTTCTAAGCCGGCTGAGCGTAAGCCTGCCGTGCGTAAGCCTGCCGTGCGTAAGCCGGCCGTGCGTAAGCCGGCCGTGCGTAAGCCGGCCGTGCGTAAGCCGGCCGCCAGGGCACCGGCTGCGGCCACGGCCGAGAAACCGACCGCGTCTGAACCGAATGCATCGACATCCACTGACACGACGGCCACACCGGCCAAGCCTGCCACACCGGCCGAGCCTGCCATACGCAAGCCGGCCGCACGTAAACCGACGGTGCGCAAGCCGACGGTTCGTAAGGCATCCGTCCCCGCTTCAACCGCCACTCCAGCACAGTCCGGGGCCACGACGTCCTCGCTTTCCAATAGCTCCACCGACGGAACGACTCGTCCGTATGCGACTCGCGATGCACTCCAGGATCGGCTCCGCACCGCTGCGCCCACGGAGCCGGCCGAGCTAGAGCCCCAGTCCGAGGCTCAGTCCAAGATTCAAACGACGCCCAGGGCACAGCCGAAGTCGGTGCCCGAATCTGTGGGCAAGCCGGCAACGATCGTGATCGAGGCCCGTGGCCTGATCAAACGCTTCGGACAGACCGTCGCAGTTTCCAACCTCAACCTGACCGTTCGTGCCGGGTCGTTCTATGGCATTGTCGGACCGAACGGTGCCGGTAAGACCACGACCCTGTCCATGATCACCGGGTTGCTGCGGCCGGCAGCAGGAACCGTCACCGTGCACGGTATCGATGTCTGGAAGCGACCCAACGACGCCAAACGTGTCATCGGGGTGCTGCCCGATCGGCTTCGGCTGTTCGATCGACTGACCGGGGCGCAGCTGCTCTACTACGCTGGCACCCTCCGCGGGATCGACAACGACACTGTGCGTACCCGCTCGGCGGATTTGGCCGCAGCGTTCGGCCTCGAGGACGCACTCAACCGGCTGGTCGCCGACTACTCCGCCGGCATGACCAAGAAGATCGCCTTGGCCTGTGCCATGATCCATTCTCCCCGCGTGCTTGTGCTCGATGAACCGTTCGAGTCGGTCGACCCTGTTTCCGCGGTCAACGTCACCGAAATTCTGCAGAAATACGTTGCCGCTGGTGGCACGGTCGTGCTGTCCAGCCACGGTATGGATTTGATTCAGCGGGTCTGTGATCACGTCGCGATCATCGTGCAGGGGCGGGTCCTGGCGGCCGGCACCGTTGACGAGGTTCGCGGTCAGAAGACGCTCGAAGACCGGTTCGTTGAACTCGCCGGTGGACGCAAGGTGGCGGAGGGCATGGAATGGTTGCACAATTTTTCGGACTGAAACTCCGACTGCTCGCCAACCTGTTTCGTCGTAGTCCCTGGCAGGTCGTCGGCCTGGTCGTAGGCCTGCTCTACGGGCTCGGCGTTGCCATGACATTCCTGGTCGTCCTGATCTCCCTGCGGTTCATCGGTGACCCAGCTCTGATTCGAGATTCGCTCATCGTGGCCGGATCGGTGGTGGTGCTGGGCTTTCTGCTCATCCCGATCGTCGCCGGAATCGACGACAGCATGGACCCACGCAAGTTTGCCTTCCTGGGCATTCCTAACCGTTCTCTGTCGCTGGGCCTGGCGGGGTCGGCTCTCATCGGTGGTCCGGCCGTCACACTGAGCATTGTTCTGCTCGGAACCGTGTTCACTTGGTCGCGTGGCGTGGGCCAGGCGCTGCTCGCGCTCGTCTCGGCCGGGCTCATCCTGGCCACCTGCATTCTTTTGTCGCGAGTGAGCGCATCCCTCGCGGCATTTCTGCTCTCCACCCGGCGTTCGCGAGAATTCACCGGCCTCATTGGAGTCGTCGTGTTAGTCATGATCTCCCCGGTGGTTGTGGTACTGATCAGCACGGACTGGGCGCGTCACGGTCGTGCGCTGCTCGGCACGCTCGCCTCGATTCTGGGCTGGACTCCGCTCGGCGCAGCCTGGGCTGTTCCCGGGGATGCCTCCACCGGAGCGTGGGGCCCGGCGATCCTCAAGCTCGTCATCGCGGCGGCGTCGGTCTACACCCTGTGGTTGATCTGGCAGCTGGTCGTGGCGCGTATGCTCGTGTCGCCCGGTCGCGAAGCGGCAGCGAAGCAGTACTCCGGGCTGGGCTGGTTCGACCGTATGCCGCACAACGCCGTCGGCGCCATCGCCGCCCGCACCTTCACCTATTGGGCCCGTGACTCACGCTACTGGGTATCGCTCATCATGATCCCGATCGTTCCGATCATCGCGGTCCTGCCACTCAACATCGCCGGTGTGCCCGTGCACTACCTCGCCCTGCTACCGGTGCCTCTTATGTGCGTCTTCCTAGGTTGGACCATGCACAACGACGTCGCCTACGACAGCACGGCGATCTGGCTGCACGTTGCCTCCGGTACGCGCGGGGTAGCAGACCGAATTGGTCGACTCGTTCCCGCACTGGCCATTGCCGTCCCTGTTATCGGCATTGGGTCGGCCGTCAGTATCTGGCTCTACGGCGATTGGACGGTCTTGCCTTCCATGCTGGGAGTGAGTACCTGCATTCTCCTGGCCGGTCTGGGCTTTTCGAGCTACACGTCGACGAGGTTTCCGTACCCGGTCAGCAAACCCGGCGACAGCCCGTTTGCGCAGCCGCAGGCCTCCGACACGGCATCCGCTCTCGTGCAATCGTTGACCTTCACCGGCTCAATCGTTCTCGCCCTGCCCGCGCTCATTTTCGCCTATCTGGGAGTCACCGAAGATCCGGTATGGCATCTGCGTAGCCTGGGAATTGGAATCGGACTCGGCCTGCTCGCCGTGATCGTGGGAATCTGGCTCGGCTCGCGTACCTTTGAACGTCGTGGACCCGAGATGCTCGCCTCCGCGCAGCGCGCCTGATCAGCACGCGCCTGCCCAGCCGGCGCGAGATTGCTTAGACTGGTGCCATGACTGAATTTCGCGCGAGCATTGCAGAACCCGGCCAGCCCGGCGGCGGAACTTCCACGCTCGACCGTGAGCTCGAAGAACTCATCACGCAGGAGCAACTCGAGCCGGGCGACCATGAACGGTTTTCTCACTATGTCCCCAAGGACAAGATCATGGAGTCGGCCATTTCTGGCAAGCCGGTCAAGGCGCTATGCGGCAAGAAGTGGTTGCCGGGACGCGATCCGGAGAAATTTCCGGTCTGCCCGACCTGTAAGGCTATCTACGAAAAGATGAAGGCCAAGTAACAGCTATTCCGGCCGCAGCTAGCGATACGAGGTCGGAATAACAGCCTCACCGCGCCCGAGTCGAAACGCTTCAATCGGCAATTCCTGCATAACGGATGCGTTGTGGGCGCGAGCGCGCAGGGTCCCGGCAGATCCCAGGTAGCGTTCGTCGACGGTGCCGCCTTCGATCAGGGGCACGAGGAGTGCTCGTTCCAGTCCGCTACGGGAATCGAACTGGGCAGCGGGCCCGTGGTCGAGCACTACGATTTCTTCCTGAGCGATTCCGGCGCCATCTACTCGGCGCAGCGCGCTCTTGCGGCCGCCGATGGAGAGTTTCGCGGTCGAGGTCTTGGCGACGGAAATCCAGTCCTCGCCGTGTCCCTTGTGGGCGACCAGCTTGTAGACCAGGCCGGCGGCCGGTTCGCCCGACCCGGTGACCACTGAGGTACCAACTCCGAAGGCGTCGACCGGGCTAGCCGACAGGGCTGCGATGGCGAACTCGTCGAGGTCACTCGTGACAGTGATCTTCGTGTTCACGGCGCCGAGCGCGTCGAGCTGGGCCCGCGCGGCGGCTACAACGGTAGGCAGATCGCCGGAGTCGATGCGGATCGAGCCGAGGTCGGGGCCGGCTACCTTGACCGCCAGTGCGATGCCGGCTGGCACATCGTAGGTGTCGACGAGCAGCGTCGTGGCCGCACCGAAGGCATCCACTTGTGCCTGGAATGCTTCTTCTTCGCTGTCGTGCAGCAAAATAAATGAGTGCGCGGCGGTGCCCATCGTCGGCAGGCCCCATTGGCGGCCGGCTTCGAGGTTGCTGGTCGATGCGAAGCCGGCGATGAACGCGGCGCGGGCAGCGGCGACCGCCGAGTGTTCATTGGTGCGGCGCGACCCCATTTCGGCGATCGGGCGGCCGAGGCTCACCGAGACCATGCGCGCGGCCGCGCTCGCGACCGCGATGTCGTAGTTGAGCACACTCAGAATAAGTGTCTCCAGAATGACGCCCTCGGTGAAGGTGCTTTCCACCAGCAGTAGCGGCGACCCGGGAAAGTAAGCTTCGCCTTCCTGATACCCCCAAATGTTGCCGCTGAAGGAATAATTGGCCAGATAGTCGAGGGTGGACGTGTGCACGACCCCGTTCTGCTCCAGCCAGGTCAGTTCTTCGGTTTCGAAGCGAAACTGCCGAATCAGTTCCAACAGACGGCCGGTGCCGGCCACGATGCCATAGCGGCGTCCAGCCGGCAGGCGCCGGGCGAAGGCCTCGAACATACACTCGCGATCGGCGGTGCCGCTTTGGATCGCGGCGTCGACCATCGTAAGTTCATAGCGGTCGGTGCGGAATGCGGGGGTGCGAGCGGCTGGGCCGCCATGTGCAGACACGGAGAAAGTGGGGGACGGGGTCACCCGAAACAGCTTATCCGCTCGGTCGGGCTAGGCTTAGTCTCCGTGAAGGATGCACCGATTGGTATTTTCGATTCCGGAGTGGGCGGCCTGACCGTCGCCCGGGCGATCAAGGACCAGTTGCCGAACGAATCTATCCTCTATATCGGCGATACGGCGCACTCGCCCTATGGGTCGAAGAAGATCGCCGACGTGCGCGGTTTCGCACTCGATGTGCTCGATGATCTCGTCGCCCAAGACGTGAAACTGCTCGTCATCGCCTGCAACACAGCGTCGGCGGCCATGCTGCGCGATGCCCGCGAACGCTACAGCGTGCCGGTGATTGAAGTCATCCAGCCCGCAGTGCGCCGCGCGGTCGTGACCACGCGTAACCAGCGGGTCGGGGTGATCGGAACGGTCGGCACCATCAACTCCCGCGCCTACAACGATGCCTTTGCTGCGGCGCCGCAAATCTCCCTGTTCAGCCAGGCCTGTCCCCGCTTTGTGGAGTTCGTCGAGTCCGGTGTCACGACCGGTGCCGAATTACTTGCCGTCGCCGAGGAGTATCTCGCGCCGCTGCGCGCGGCCGAGGTCGACACCCTGGTGCTCGGCTGTACCCACTATCCGTTCCTGCGGGGCGCGATCTCCTATGTCATGGGGGAGGGCGTAACCCTGGTCTCCAGCGACACCGAAACCGCCAACGACGTCTACCGGGTACTGGTCAGCCAGGGGCTCGAACGCGGCCGCATAACCCCGCCCACCTACCGCTATGAGGCCACAGGCGACAGCGCCGAGGATTTTCTGGCCCTCGCCCATCGCCTGATCGGCCCTGAAATCAACCGAGTCGAACTGATCGAGACCGGCGCGATCAACCTAAGCGCACTCGCATCGCCACCCTTTTCAGTCTTGAACCCGAACCACTAGGAGTACACCGTGATCGAAACCCTGCGCGCCGACGGGCGCACCAACGACGAACTTCGCCCGATCACGATCGAGCGCGGCTGGAGCGACCAAGCCGAAGGGTCTGCACTGATCTCCTTCGGGCGCACCAAGGTGCTGTGCACGGCATCGTTCACCAATGGCGTTCCGCGCTGGATGAGCGGCAAGGGCAAGGGCTGGGTCACTGCCGAGTATTCGATGCTGCCGCGCTCGACCAATAGTCGCATGGACCGCGAATCGGTCAAGGGCAAGATCGGCGGCCGCACCCACGAGATCAGCCGCTTGATCGGCCGCAGCCTACGCGCTGTCGTCGATATGAAGGCGCTGGGCGAGAACACTCTGGTGCTCGACTGTGACGTACTGCAGGCCGACGGTGGCACCCGCACCGCGGCCATCACGGGTGCTTACGTTGCCCTCGCAGACGCCCTCGAGTGGGGTCGCAGCAAGAAGTTCATCTCGCAGAAGGCGCAGCCGCTCATCGACAGCGTCTCGGCCGTGTCGGTCGGCATCATTGGCGGCGTCCCCATGCTCGATCTGGCCTACACCGAAGATGTGCGCGCCGACACGGACATGAATGTGGTCGTGACCGGTCGAGGCAAGTTCGTCGAGGTGCAGGGCACCGCCGAGGCGGCACCGTTCGACCGCAATGAACTGGACACGCTGCTCGATCTTGCCCTGAAGGGCGCCATCACCTTGACCGATTTTCAGACCAGCGCACTGGGGAACTGAAGCGTGCAGATCGTTCTTGCCACTCACAACGCCCACAAAGTCGAAGAGCTGCGGCGCATCCTGGCCCCACAGCTTCCGGGCGTTGAGGTGCTCGCCTACGACGGCCCCGAACCGGTCGAGGACGGCGTCAGTTTCACCGAGAATGCCTTGATCAAAGCTCGTGCTGCTGCGGCGCACACCGGGCTGCCGGCCATTGCCGACGATTCCGGCATCTGTGTCGACATTCTCGGCGGAGCGCCCGGTATATTCTCTGCGCGCTGGTCTGGCCCGGCCAAAGACGCTGGCGAGAACCTGCGACTGTTACTTTGGCAACTCAGCGACGTTCCCGAGCAGCACCGCGACGCCCACTTCACCTGCGTGGCGGCACTCGCGCTGCCCGACGGCAGCGAACGTGCCGTGACCGGCGAATGGCCGGGGCAGCTTCTGTTCGAACCGGCCGGCAAGAACGGATTCGGTTACGACCCGATCTTTCTGCCCGATGGCTATGCCATCTCGGCCGCCGAACTCTCGGCGCACGTGAAGAACCAGATCAGCCATCGGGCGATCGCCTTCGAGGGTCTCGTTCCGGTATTGCGCGAGGTGCTCGGCAGCTGATTAACCGGCAACTCACCGGGCGGCTGGCGAGCAGCCCGCTACGGCCCTAACCTTGTGCCATGGGTCATGATCACGATCACTCGCACGGTACCGGATCGAACCGGAGGCGTTTGTCGATCGCCATCGGCATCGTGGGCTCCGTGCTGGTGCTTGAGGTGCTGGGCGCCTGGCTGACCGGCTCGCTCGCCCTGCTGGCCGACGCCGGGCACATGCTCTCCGATCTGTTCGGGCTCATCGTCGCGTTGACCGCCACTCTGGTCGCGGCCCGACCGGCCACGGACCGGGCCACCTTCGGCTTTCAGCGCGCTGAAGTGTTCGGCGCGCTCATCAATGGTCTGATCCTGCTCGTTGTGGCCGCTGTCGTCTCCGTTTCGGCAGTTCTGCGGCTTGTGCACTCGAGCGACACGGAGGTGCTCGGCACTCCCATGCTCGTCGTCGCGATCATCGGTCTCGCCGCGAACGTGGCTGCTATGGTGCTGCTGCGTCCGGCCGCAGCCGGGTCGATCAACATGCGTGGCGCCTACCTCGAGGTGCTTGGTGACGCTCTCGGGTCGGTGGCTGTGATCGTCGCGGCCATCGTCATCCTCTCGACCGGTTTTGTACAAGCGGATGCTGTCGCCTCGCTGGTCATAGCCGGAATGATCGTGCCGCGCGCCTACTTCTTGCTGCGCGACGTCGTGCGGGTGTTCAGCCAGTCAACGCCGGCTGACACGGACGTGTCTGAGATTCGGCTCCATTTGCTCGGTACCACCGGCGTCGTCGCCGTACACGATGTGCACGTTTGGGCCATCACCAGCGGCGCGCACGTGTTCACCGCCCACGTCGTCGTCGAGCCGACGGTGCTCGCTGCTGGCACCGACACCCTGCTCGATGAGCTGTCGGGGTGTCTGGCGAAGCATTTCGATGTCGCACACTCCACCTTCCAACTGGAACCGGCCGAGCACGCCGAGCACGAAGACCGACAGCACCGCTGAGCTGTTCAGACCGCGCTGATCAGACCTCGTGCCGGCCGGAGTGGTTCGTGTTGAACGTGTCGGGGTCGAGCATGTGGCTGCCGGTGGCCGTGGTGGGCTGGTCACGCAGACGGCGGGCCTTCACGACCGACTGCACGTAGTGGTAGACCGTCGGGATCAGGGTGATCACGACAGCGCCAATCAGGATCAGGTCGATGTAGGTTGTCACAAAGTCGGCGACCGGCGGGATATAGCCGAGAAAATAGCCGGCAAAGGTCAGCCCGGTTCCCCAGAGCAGAGCACCGATCAGGTTGTACAGGGTGTACTTGCGGTAGTCCATGTGGCCGACGCCGGCGGCAACTGGGGCAAAGGTGCGTACAATCGGTACAAACCGGGCCACGATGACGGCGACTCCGCCGAAACGCACAAAGAATGCATTAGTGCGGTCGACGTTCTTGATGCTGAACAGGCCGGATTCCTTGCGTTCGAAGACGCGCGGGCCGAACTTGTGCCCGATGAGGTAGCCGACCTCGCCGCCGAGAAATGCCGCAAAGCCGATGGCCAGTGCGACCCACCAGATGTCGATCTGAATCACGCCCGCTGCGGGGAACGCGAGTAGGCCGGTGATGATCAACAGCGTGTCTCCGGGGAGGAGAAACCCGACGAGCAATCCGGTCTCCGCGAAGACGATGGCGCAGACGACAAGCAGCGCCCACGGACCGGCCAATTCGATGATCTGGGTCGGGTCGAGCCAGGGAATCAGTGCGGTGGGATTCATGCAGGGAACTCCAGTTGGCGGCGGGCAATTATCGGGTGAGTGCAGCGGATACCGGGTTCAGAGTAACGCGCAATCGTGAGAAGTTGCCCGGCCGCTATGCCCCTGAATTCTGGGGGATCAACGCCCGACGACCGTGTGCGGGAGAGGGGACTTGAACCCCCACGCTCGAAAGCACAGGAACCTAAATCCTGCGTGTCTGCCAATTCCACCACTCCCGCCGGTGTGTTCCTAGTCTAGATGGCCAGCTGCGCGGCAGGATCTCGTTGGTTGTCGTGACCGAGCAACGCCGCGGCATACGACTCCACCTGGGCCCGCAGGGCGCCCACCAGTGCCGCCACGGCTGGCAGCCGCAGCGATTCGGTGCGCAACACCATCCAGTACGGCAGTCGCTCCTGAAAAATCTGCGGCAGCACACGCACCAGATCAGCGTGCTGATCAGCCATGAAACAGGGTAAAAAGCCGATTCCAGCGCCAGCCCTGGTGCCCTCGACATGCACGAAGACGTTTGTCGAGCTGAGTGACTCCCGCATCTGCGGTACCAGCCGCCTCGGCGTGTCGAGATCGTCGACCTGCAGCATCGAATCCACAAAATAGACGAGCGGATGCTGCGTCAACTCCTCCACCGTCGTCGGAGTGCCGTGCTCGGCCAGGTACTGCCGGGAGGCATACATGCCGAGATGGTAGTAGCCGAGCAGGATTGATTCGGCCCGGTGTACCTGCGGCTCACCGACGACGATCTCGATATCCAGTCCGGAGCGGTGCTGCAGGGCTCGACGTGTCACGGTGACGACTTCAACACACAGCAGCGGATGCCGTCGCTGCAGCGCTGCCACGGCCGGCGCGGCGATGTACGCGCTGAAGCCGTCGGTGGCTGACATTCGCACCACCCCGGACAGCTGCGGGGAGTCCGTCTCGGAGCTGCGTAGCAGGGTGAGCGCCGATTCGACGCCTTCGGCCGCAGTCAGGGCTCGGTGGCCGAGCTCGGTCAGCTCCCAGCCGCCGGTCGCGCGGGCCAACAGACGACCGTCGAGCGCCTTCTCCAGAGCGGCGATCCGCCGGGCTACCGTGGTGTGATTGATGCCCAGGCCCTCGGCGGCGGTCGTGAAGCGCCCGGTGCGGGCAACGGCCAGAAAGATCAGCAGATCATCGGGGTGTGGGTCGGTGACAGCCGGTTCAAAGGTCATATCTGCAATTATGCACACGCCCTCTGTCATTTTGGCTCTTGTTGCCCGGCCATTCTGCGGGAATACTCGGTCAGGTCGTGCTTCTGCCAGGCGACCGAGTTCACATCGCCGCACTTCTCACCTCACAGTACGTGTCATTGACGACACAAAGGAGACAGACAATGAGTGTCAATCAACGCGTTGGGGCTGCCGGTTCCGGTACGGCAACGCCAACCGCCGGGAGCGAAACCAAAAAGTCCGGCCTCAAGAAGATCGTCGCCGCCTCCATGGTCGGAACCGTCGTGGAATGGTACGAGTTCTTCCTCTACGCCACGGCCGCGAGCCTGGTCTTCGGCACGGTCTTCTTTCCGAACGTCGGCAGTGAGCTGGACGGCATTATCGCCGCCTTCGTCACCTACGCCGTCGGGTTCATCGCCCGGCCTCTGGGTGGCATCGTGTTCGGCCAGATCGGTGACAAACTCGGGCGCAAGCACACGCTGCAGGTGACGATCATCATGGTTGGTGCCGCTACCTTCCTGATGGGCTGCCTGCCCGGTTTCGACACTATCGGCTACTGGGCCCCCGCGCTGCTCGTGGCCCTCCGCTTCATCCAGGGCTTCGCGCTCGGTGGTGAATGGGGCGGTGCCGTTCTGCTCGTCGCCGAGCACAGCCCGAACGCGTCGCGTGGCTTCTGGTCGAGCTGGCCGCAGGCCGCCGTTCCGGTGGGAAACCTGCTCGCCACCCTTGTGCTGCTGACCATGACCGCGGTCCTTCCGCCCGAGCAGTTCCTCAGCTGGGGCTGGCGCGTGGCGTTCTGGCTCTCCGCGATCATCGTCGTGATCGGGTACTACATTCGCACCCAGGTCAGCGAAGCCCCAATTTTTCTGGAAGCCCGCGCGCAGGTCGAAGCCGAGAAGGTTGTCAACTACGGCGTGCTCGAGGTCGTGAAGAAGTACCCCAAGGGAATCCTCGGAGCCATGGGTCTGCGCTTCGCCGAGAACATCCTGTATTACATCATCGTGAGTTTCTCGATCGTGTATCTGAAGACGGTGCACGAGTATGACACGGGCCAGCTGCTGATTGCCCTGCTCATCGCCCACATCGTGCACTTCATCGTGATCCCGCAGGTAGGCCGGCTCTCCGATCGTCTCGGCCGCAAGACCGTCTATCTCGCCGGTGCCGTGCTCGGTGCCAGCTGGGCGTTCTTTGCCTTCCCCATGTTCGACACGCTGAACCCGGTGCTCATCATTCTCGCCGTCACGGTCGGGCTCTGCTTCCACGCCCTGATGTATGCGGGCCAGCCCGCGATCATGAGCGAAATGTTCCCGACCCGGATGCGCTACTCGGGGGTATCGCTCGGCTACCAGGTCACCTCGATTCTGGCTGGTTCGATGGCACCGATCATCGCCTCTGCGCTGCTCCAGGAATACAACTCCTGGGTTCCGGTTGCGATCTACATCATGATCGCCTGCGCGATCACAGTGGTTGCCGTCGTCACCCTCAAGGAAACCAAGGGAGCATCGCTGCGCGAGGTCGACGCCGTAGACGCCCGCAAGCACGGTCTCGAGCCCGTCGACACTGGCAACTGACCAGGCTCGACTCATTGGGTCGGTCAGAGGCGGGACTTCGTGGGTGCACCGCCTCTGACCGACCCACCCTGCAGCGATCGCGAAACCAAAAGGAACCAAATGACTGATCTCACCGTCGCCGTCGGCGCTAGCGCACTCTTCGCTCAAACCCCGGGCCAGCCCCTCGCCGGTCGTCGCGCCCTCGTTACCGGCGGGGCGAGCGGAATCGGGGCGGCTGTCGTTCGAGCGCTCGCTGCCCGGGGAGCGCACGTCGTCGTCGCCGACATCGACACGGCGGGGGCGACCGCCCTGGCCGCGGAGGTCGGCGGGTCGATCTGGACCGTCAACCTGATGGCTGCCGAGGCCCTGACCGACGACGCTCTTGCTAGGGCGCTGGACGGCGTCGACATTCTGGTCAATAACGCCGGTATTCAACGGATCAATCCGATTCAAGACTTCAAGCCGGCCGATTTTCACAACATTCTCACACTCATGCTGGAGGCCCCGTTCCTGCTGATTCGGGCCGTATTGCCGCAGATGTACGCGGCGAACTTCGGGCGTATCATCAATGTGACCTCGGTGCACGGCATTCGCGCCTCGCCGTTCAAGAGTGCCTATGTGTCGGCCAAACACGGGCTCGAAGGCCTGTCCAAGGTCACCGCCCTCGAGGGCGGAGCGCACGGAGTCACGAGCAACTGCGTGGCCCCCGGCTACGTGCGCACCCCCCTGGTCGAGAAGCAGATCACCGACCAGGCCCTGGTGCACGGTATCCCGGAGGCCGAGGTGCTCAGCAAGATCATGCTCACCGAAAGCGCCATTAAACGATTGGTTGAACCGAACGAGGTCGGGTCGCTCGTGGCCTGGCTCGCCTCCGATGACGCTGCCATGGTCACTGGGTCGAGCTACACGATGGATGGCGGCTGGTCAGCCCGCTGACGCTGGGTCTATCGCTGATGGTCGCAACGGATGCCCGGCATCCGTTGCGACCATTTTTGGGGTTCGAGGCACCTAAAAACAAGCCCTGTGGATAACTTTTACGCAGAACGGCAAATGGGGCCATCATACGGGAATGACCGAAGCCGTTCGTATCATCACAGAGCAAGTGCGATCGCGAGTGCGCTGCGAGGGCGTCGACCTGGCGGCGAATAACGCGCTGGTCGAGCAGTACGTGCGCGACGAACTGCGCCGGTACAGCGAGCGGGCGCTAAGCGGGCTCGCGCCGATGATCGCCGACGAGCACCAGGCCGCCCGCGAAGTTGTGGCGGCGCTGACCGGTTTCGGAGTGTTACAGCCGTTTCTGGATGATCCGGAGATCGAAGAGATTTGGATCAATGGTCCAACCCTGGTCTTCGTCGCCCGCGACGGGGTCCCAGAGCTGACCACGCTGCTGCTCGGCGAGCAGGACGTGCGCGACCTCGTTGAGCGGATGCTGCAGGCCTCCGGTCGCCGCGTCGACCTCTCGTCGCCGTTCGTCGACGCCTCGTTGCCCGACGGTTCCCGGTTGCACGTCGTTATCCCGGATATAACACGAAAATATTGGGCGGTGAACATTCGTAAGTTCACCCGGCGCATTCGCGATTTGAACCAGCTCGTCGGGCTCGGCTCGCTTACCCAGCAGGCAGCCGATTTTCTGCGGATCTGCGTGCTGGGCGGCCAGAACATTCTGGTGTCCGGCGCCACCCAAACCGGTAAGACCACGATGCTGAACGCCTTGCTCTCGTCGACTCGGCCGGGTGAGCGCATCGTGACGGTTGAAGAGACCTTCGAACTCGATCTGTCGGCCCGCGACGTCGTTGCGATGCAGTGCCGGCAGCCAAGCCTTGAGGGCACCGGCGAGATCACCCTGCGCCGCCTGATCAAGGAATCCCTGCGCATGCGGCCTGACCGGCTGGTCGTCGGCGAGGTGCGCGAGGCTGAAAGCCTTGACCTGCTGATTGCTTTGAATAGCGGACTTCCCGGAATGTGCTCCATTCACGCCAACAGCGCGCGGGATGCGCTGGCCAAGCTCTGCACCCTGCCGCTGCTGGCCGGGCGCAACATCGACTCCTCCTTCGTGCTGCCGACGGTGGCCGGCTGCATCGACATCGTGGTGCACTGTGAGATCGACCAGCACGGCCGTCGCCGGGTCACCGAGATCATTGCGCCGAGCGGTCAATTGGCCGGCTCGACGATCGAGGCGAGCCCCCTGTTTCTGTCCCCGCACGGACACCTCGAGCCGACCGGCTCGCACCCCACCAAGCTCGCCAAGTTTCGTGCGGCCGGCGTCGACCCGGCACAGGTTCTGCGACAGGGTGCCGCATGACTCTCGTGCTGGGGTGTCTGCTCGGGAGTGGGCTCGTGCTGCTGCTTGCGCCGTTTCTCTGGCCGGCCGGAGCTGCATCCGTGGGGGGCCGAGCGGGCGCCAGGGAGCGGATGCGGGTGCGCCTGGTTCAGGGCGGGCTGCGGTCGGTGCCGGTGTCGGCGTTCCTGGCGGTGTCCACGATCGTGGGTGTGGCATCCGCTGCCCTGATGCACGGCCTGTTCGCCGTGCAGGCGCTGAGCGCCGTCGCCGGACTGGTCGGAGTGCTGCTGCCGTGGCTGATCGTCTCCTGGCGGGCCACGGCCCGGCGCCGGGCCAACCGCACGGTTTGGCCCGATGTCGTCGACCATCTGGTGTCGGCGCTGCGCTCCGGGCTGGCCCTGCCCGACAGTGTGAGCAGCCTCGCCCAGGCCGGACCGGTCGCCACCCGCACGGCTTTCGCCCAGTTTGAGCGGGAGTACCGGGCCACCGGCAATTTCAGCTACTGCATCGACGAACTCAAACGCTCCCTAGCCGATCCGGTCGCCGATCGCATTTTGGAAACCCTCCGTATGGCCCGGGAGGTGGGCGGAAGCGACCTCACGGTGGTGCTGCGCAGCCTCGCAGCCTGGCTGCGGCAGGATGCCGCGGTGCGGCTCGAGGTGGAGGCGCGCCAGTCCTGGGTCGTCAACGCGGCCAGACTGGGGGTGGCCGCACCGTGGATCATCCTGGTGCTGCTCGCGTCCCGCCCGGAAGCCGCCGTGGCCTACAACTCGCCGGCCGGGGTCGTCGTGATCGCGAGCGGACTGGCCCTGTCGATCGTCGCGTACCGCGTCATGCTCGCGCTCGGCCGGTTGCCGGAGGAACGCCGATGGTTCGCGTAGCTGGCGGGTGCGGCCGGTGAGCGCCGCACTGGGCTGGGCCGTGCTCTGCGGAAGTGGTCTCGGCGTTGGGCTGTGGTCGCTCGTGAGCCTGACGCCGCGGCTGACCCGGCCTCGTCTGATCGATCGGGTCGTGCCGTACATTCTTGACGTCTCCGGTGAAGCCCGCAGCATCGTCGCCCGGCGAACCGTCAATCCGATTCCGGTGCTGGGCAGCCTGTTCGCGCCGCTGTTCGGGGCGCTCACCCGCGGGTTGTCGAACCTGCTCGGCGGCAGCGAGACCATCGCGCGACGCCTCCATCAGTCGGGCTCGGCGAAGACCACCCTGGAGTTTCGCTCGGTGCAACTGGTCTGGGCGCTTCTTGCCTTTGCCGCCGGCACGGTGGTGACCATCGTCACCCTTCCGGAACTTCCATGGCCGGCGCGCTTGGTGGTGCCATTCATAGTGGCAATCGGCGGTGCCGTGCTGCGGGACTGGCTGCTGCAGCGTGCCGCCACCGCCCGGTTAGCCCGCATGCGCAGCGAGTTGCCAACCATTCTCGAATTTCTCACCCTGTCGCTGTCGGCGGGGGAAGGCATCCTGGATTCGATCAGGCGGGTGTCCCGCACGAGCTCGGGGGAGCTATCGCGAGAATTTGCGGGGGTGATCACCGAGGTGCACTCGGGAGTGCCAATCGGGGTGGCGCTCTCGGCGCTGTCGCGAAGTATCCAGTTGCCGGAGGTGACCCGGTTTGTCGATCAGGTCACCGGTGCCCTCGACCGGGGCTCGCCGATCGCCGAGGTGTTACGGGCGCAGGCACAGGATTCCCGCGACCAGACCAAACGCTCGCTGCTCGAGATGGCCGGTAAGAAGGAAGTAGCCATGCTCGTGCCGCTGGTTTTTCTGATTTTGCCGATGACCGTACTTTTCGCTGTTTTTCCCGGGCTGGTTGTTCTACAGGCCGGATTCTGAACGCACTGCCCCTGTACCGTCCCGCTCACCAGAAAAGAGAATGCCATGTCCCAAGTCATGCTTCGCCTCAAGGGTCTGCTCCGCGATGAAACGGGTGACGTGCCCCGGCTTATGTTGCATCGGCGCGTCTCATGAGACATTTGGGCCACAGTTCGCGGGTTCGCGCATACGCAACTGTCGACCGGAAATGAGACAAGAGCTGATTCCTAGGCCGTGCGAGATTGGCTACCAAGGTGAGTGAGCAGAGCGGTCATTCTCTTTAAGCAGTTACGGGTGCGATGGCGTTTTGTTCCGCGTATCGTCGGCGGAATTGAGGGTCGGGCACCTCTGCGCCATGTATCCGCGAAGGTCGACATCCAGCCAAAGTCGGTAGGAGCGTGGGAGCGACCATCGTATTCGCTCATGTCGAGCTGAATGTGAGTAAGTGGCGGCTACGTCTCTGCGAGACGCACTCGGACTTGCGAGGCTTGGCTGTGAGCACCGGACTTCACTCGTTCGAGGACAGCCGCGTAAGTCAGGAGACTGCAGTCGGTGTGCGATGTTAATAGGATTAATGCAAATTAATAGATATTGCATAAGCAAGCCTCAGAATGTCGCCATGAGTTCCGTGTCAGCCAGCGGCGCTAACTTGTGTAGCGTCAAAGGATGAGCAATGACTCCCATCCTGTGAGTGATCCTGGCGCCCATTCGAGTTCGTCAGCTAGTGATAAATCTGTCCCTGAAGATGCGGACACTAGTGTCGCCGCTCTTCGCGAGACGGATGACCAACCCCGCTTATCGGCATCGGTGCTCGGGGCTAGAACTGCGTTCCAGCTCGATTCAATCGCACTTGCTCGATTGCACACGCACGCAACTTACGGATTCATTTCCACGAGTCTCGATCCCTTCAGAGGCTATTGAAGGCCTTGCGAGTGCAGTTGCCGCAGCTGGGCGTCAGACCATCTCAACTGACGCTCTTGCAAGGCTGACGAGCGCAGTTTCAGGAGCTATGCCGACAGAAGCACTGGCCAGCCTTCAGCGCAGCCTGACTGCAGCCTCCAGCTCGGCCGTGCCAGAGCAATACTGGCAACAACTTCTTGTTAACGTGAAGCTTCTGAGCGAGTCGGTTTCGGTCCCCGCACTGTATTCTCCTGCTCAACTCGTGCTGCGTAACCGCGAGCAAAGAACTGATCCCCGACCCTCTCGTTCTGCAGAGGCATTTTTCGACGAGCACTCGGTCGAGATTACCGACGTGCGCTCGCTCCTAAAGGCGCTGTCCGCGATTCAGACGCAGCATCATATGCACCGGTTGGTCTGGCGAGGTCAGCAAAATGCATCATGGTCCGTCCACAGCTCGCTTTACCGCAAGGTTGAAGCGTCCGAGCGAGCATCGGAGGATCGACTAATTGCAGCAGAAGTGACAGGGATGGAACATGCTCACAAATGGGGCGAGCTCACCGCTCCCGCGATGAAATTTTTTGCTGATATGCAACACTCTGGTGCCCCAACGCGACTTCTCGACGCCACTCTAGACCCAGAAATTGCAGCATGGTTCGCGATCGAGGCGAACCCGGATCTTGATGACAAAGACGGCCGAGTGGTTGCGTGGGGGCGATCCGTTCGAACGTCAGCAAGACAAGTTTCCAAGCCAAACGACGACCTTCCCGCGCGGGACGATGCGCCGTTTTGGCATTCGTGGACGACGGATGAGGAGAGAGGCCGCGTCGGATGGGGAACAGGCTCAAGGACCTGGTCCTGGTTTCCACCTGCACTCAGCGATCGCATGCGAGCGCAAAGAGCGGGTTTCCTTCTCGAGGCGGCGCCGCTAGTTACGCCTACTGTGGCGAGGGTCCTTTCTGCGGGGGTGACCCACGACTGGCGTGTGGCAGAGATCACGCGCGCAACCTCGATAGTTGGTCTTCCTTCACGTCACGATGTCCGCACAACACAAAACGAGGCGAATCTAGTTCCAGTTTTTTCGCTCCGGATAATGGCCAGCGCAAAACCCGCGATCCGCGCCTATTTGGAGAGCAAAGGATTATATTTTTCGGCAGTTTATCCGGACCGCGGCGGACTCGTGGACTATCTAAGGGGTCCCTTCGGCCTCGACCGGCAAGAGGCCATCAGAGTCGGCACCGCACCGGCTTTGCCTGCGGTACGGTGTTGAGACAAAACCAACCTGCGATGTGTGTGCCATCAGGGCTCATGCGATGGGGAATTACAAAGAACGAACGGAGATGGCTATTTTGCCCCGACCTCACATTGGCAGTGTGTGTGGCTTCGTTGATTCCACCTGCCATGGAGTCAGTCAGGCTGCTCGACACTCGTGAGGGACTCGCTCTAGAGCAGGCGGCCGAATCACTTCTCGACAGTGTGCGACCAGTGCTACTTCGAATCGTCCAGCAATCCAAGCGACTGGAGGATCCAGTGCCAGACAGCTGGCTGGGGCGGGTTGACAGCCGTACTCGCCCCTTTGAAACGTCCCAACTTGCACGCACATTCGCGCTGGTCGCCGCCGATAATCTTCAACAGGTCGAGTTGACGCTCCGGAAGTCCTTACCGCCATTCGCGTTGTACTCGATGATTCGATCCGCCATTGAAGCATCCTCCCTTGGCCTATGGATTCTCGATGCTCGTGACGAACAGGAAGCGGCGAGTCGTACATTGAGGATCTATAGACAAAACATTGCATCCGATCGAACGATGTGGAGCACCCTCGTCGCCGGCCCCAGCGCTTCTCACGATGATCTACATGCTGAAGCTGAGTCTCGGCACACTGCTCTGCGAGGGAGCTCTCAAGGCGCATTCGAAAAGGCAGTGCTGTCGTCCGCTGTCATACGTGTGGTCGATCTGAAGCACAGGGTGGAGGATGAAGATCGTCCTCCCCTCAGCCCGGTGTCGGGCCTAGAGGCATGGAGAATGTGCAGCTCCATTGTCCACGCGAATCCGGTGTCAATGCTGCACCTTCTTGAGCGGCACCCAGACGGCAATATCGGGGATTCGGCCACCAGAACATCGCGGCTCAGTTTTGTAGCTAGCTTCTACGTCACAGCCTGCAATCGTGCGGAAAGCCTCATCACAGCGTTTCGCTCACGCTCGCGATCAAGGCGGACAAGCCGGTAGGTGCGCAGCGCGTTCGATTCCGAGTGGACTGGAATCGACCAGATCGGCTAGCGCCACCTAACGAAGAGCCGGCGGCGACTCCGAGCTTGTTTGTATTCGGGATCAGCCGCAAACGAAAGCAGATTATGTCGGAAACCTTGATCATCTTGAGTTCCAGACGGGTTTGGGCCGATGATCGTGACTTCCGGATTTACCTGATCGCATGTCGTCGATGCATGTTCAGGAACGGCTAGTTGCGGTATTGGCTAGGCCCAGGCAGTTGCGGCAGAACTATTTGGCTACTGAGTGGATAGCAACTACCCCTTTAAAAGTGATCGAAGTATCTCTCGATGGATTCGTCCCGTTCGTCTCCATGTGCTCTCGTGACGCTACGTCGCCAGTCCTTGGCTTCGTCCGCTGCCTCGTCGTCTCGCGCTATATCTTTCTGCCTGGCTTCCTCAAGATCTTCATAAAGATCCGAGGTATCAAAACATTCGCTCAGGGCGCTTAATTCGTCGAGGGAGGGAGGTGACGGGTCCCACCTTTCGAGTTCCGCAGCGACATGATCCCGAAATTCATCGGCGAAGGTTTGATCGTAGGGGTAGGCGCCATCCAGATCGAGGAGCTTGCCGAGTACCACCCAGTCTTCAGTTTCCGAAAGAGTGCTTTTGATCCATGATTTCAAGGCGGATTCAGCTCGCTTGGGGAATAGAGTGCGGACCGAACGAGGCCCGAAGATGAGTTCATAGGCCTTGGCCTTATCGCCCGTTGCACGCTCCCAACGCTTTACTAAGGTCTTTGCCGCCTTACTGAACCAGTCAGGCTTCGGTTGCCACTCGACCGGGAGCGCGCATATGAACGCGAAGCGCTCTTCGCGACTTTGACTAGTCGAGTCGTAGTAATTCATTCGCGACTGCAAGGGCTGCGCGGAAAAGGTCCGCGCAATTGCTTTGGCAAAGGTCTTTTTCCCCGACTCGTGCAAGACTCTTCCCCGAATCCGGCTCGACGCCTTCTGATCGAGAACAGTGACCGATGAGGCCGACCGGGACCAGAGTCTCTCCAGTTGCTCAAAGTGGGTCGCCGCTCGCAGTAGGTCCGCCTGCAATTCCGGATCGCGTCGAAGCTCATTGAGCACGAAGTCGACAATCGAGGGATTGTCGAATGCCACCGCGACGCCCCTGTGATCTTTATTGAATTCAAGGTAGGTTCCTTCCATGGTTTCGAGTGCGCGCCGGAAGTTCGTGGGCGACCAAGGAATCGTGAGCTCATCGCATAGGCGCCGGTGCGCAATCCGCAGCGCGGATAACTCGACCGATGTCCCGAATGATGCAAGCACGTAGAGAAGCACTCGTTCCGCCTCGGTCAAATGCGCGTCGAAACTTTGCGTCCATAAGCTCGCTGGATTATCTAAGGCAGCGACAAAATGATCAATCCAAGAGCGTCCGGATTCGTATGGTGCTGCGATACGAACGCCGTACTCGATCAATCGAGGACTGTAGTTGGGATGATCGACAATGCGTCGCCATTCCCCGCCAGCCAATTCCAGCAAGGCCGAGCGGTCGACGGTCGATCGCCAGAGGTGGTTGTAAAGTATCCGTGCCTTGTCATCTCTGCTGTAGTCACCGAGTTCGAGAAGGTATTTTCCTCGTCGATTGATCGCATCCATCCGAAAGTAGGACCGAGCAGCATCGCGGAGGATGTACTCACGAGTTGTGAGGATCAAACGTTTTGATTTCATCTCGCGAACTCGATCAATGAAGTCTGCAAGCCGAGCGTCTTCATTCTTACCCAGTCGCTCTGAGAACGATAGTTGCCCCAAAAAGTCGTCGTAGACGAATACTTGGGGGCGCTCAGCGTCGAGAGATGCCCACGCTTCGTTGATATCGCTCGAGACTTCGACAATCTCGAAACCACGCGTCATATGGTCGGCCAGGAGCATGTGCGAGAGTACCGTTTTGCCGATGCCAGGCTGTCCAGCGATTAGACAGACCTTTTCGCGATCGAGAATGTCACTAGCCTCTTCGAAAGCTTTAGTGCCGGCGTATTGCTTGATTGTCCGGTCGATTCGGTGGCGGAGTGCCTCGGATCGATTGAGGAGATCAGCGTGGCTTGCCCAGAAAAGCTCAGTTCCGGTTGAGAGCCACAGTTTGATATGTTTGCGCTCCACAACCTTGTGCCGGTCCAGCATCTGATCAAGATCCGAGCCGGAGAGCACGTCTTTCGCCGACTTAATCCAAACAGGAAGGGCACCTTTGATTTGATTTTTCTGATTCAGAGTGAGGGTCTGGGAAGTAGCGAAGAGGTATCGAAAAGGCTTCAGCTTGTCGACTTTTGCGCCCTCCTTCTTCGACGAGGCTAGCAACTGAGCAAATGTGGAATCGATATAGTGCTTGCATTGCGCGATTCCGACGCCGCCACCTACCTCGACCCAACGCAGATCCACGCCGCCGTCAGCGCCACGACCAAATCGCTCGACCGGTCGTTCGAGTTCAGCCGCGAGAAGATCAGCTGCAAGTTCTTCAAAGTCGATATCCGTCAATGACCGCCAGTTACGCATCTGACCATATTGGCAGGCGATCAGCCGAGCAGCTTTATTGCGGGGGAGGTCACAGTCGCGAACTGCCGTGCCACTGACGTCGGCCGCGGTCGCCGACGGGGCGGCATCGCGGCAACGGCGGACTGATTGTCGGCGGCCGCTCTGCGATGGCTGCACCTCCGGGTTCGCGGTCGTCAGATGCAGCTCGCACGCGGTCGGGGATTGAGAGATTGCCAGCAATATCTGATGAATGATGGGCCGAGATTCCCGCGCTGCTAAGCTCGCGATGATTCATGATCGACGGGGGAACAGCATGGCGAAGAGCAATCTTGGGGCGTACCAAACGATGGTCGAGCTCGCGAAGTCAGCCGACGGGC
This sequence comes from Cryobacterium sp. Y62, assembly GCF_002929785.1. NCBI lineage: Bacteria > Bacillati > Actinomycetota > Actinomycetes > Micrococcales > Microbacteriaceae > Cryobacterium > Cryobacterium sp. Y62. Next base: position 29,242 of record NZ_PJJK01000079.1, read on the forward strand.
CGGTCAAGCTCGGGCTTTACGTCGTCGCGGGCGGAGTCCTGGTCGGCGGCACTGCCGTTGCAATCGTGGGTCCCGCTGTCAAGAAGGGTGCCGGTCTCGCGTTCGACGTGGCCAAGCAAAAGTTCGCGCTGTCAAAGTCGGTGACGTCCACGGTCTTCACGATTTCTGCAGACGCAGACGGGGGCAAGGGGTTGTGGCTCCACATCGGGGACACATTTACCGTAACGAACGAGATTGAGGGCGGCGCGCTTATCGAGATCCGGGGCAAAAAGAAGAACCCGTGGATGGTGTCGAGCCACGTGCTTGAAAACGTCTCGGATTTCCGGATCGGCGATAGCGAGTTGTAAGCACACAAAGTCTGCGCTCAATGTGGTTCCGCGATCACGCGAGCCGGGTGGCCGCCAGACGCATGTGCGCATCAGAACGGCGGCGCGGAATCGGGGGGGCTCAACACGTCTTCGGTGATCAGTCACGACTATCAATGTCCGGGCGCGCCAATCGACCGCTATTGTCCGACCTGATCAACGAACCATCAGACCCCTCGGAGGGTATCCGGGCTGAGTCCAAGCGTTTCGCACATCGACGCGTAATGGTTTGGATCAAGAACGTGCATGAGTTCAAAGATCGATTGCAGCACCGGTGTTGCTTCGTTTGGTTCAAGGGGCCTGCCAATGTCGGCGTCCTCGTTGTGCGAATACGCGTGAACGTAGCGAACAATACGTGTTTTAATGGGGCCGTCTTCTACAGCGTTAAGGGCTTCTCGCATGGAGCCGTCAAAGTTACCCACGTGCTTTGGGAACTTAAAGCTGAGAAATGCTTCAAGCATCCGACGCGCTGTATTCGGTGCCAATGCCAAGACGTCTAGTTGCTCCATGAGACTTGTGTCCGCCGTGGAAACCGTTACGGCCTTGCCTACTTGAGCAAAAAGGTAGTGGTATCGAGATCTGAGACGTCCGGCGTCTTTTAGCGGCCATTGCTCGAAGACGGGCACCCTAGCGGCGGCTCCCCCCACAAGCCGGTTCCGAATGCGAAGTTCGTGAACAGTGCTTGCGCCGATTCTCCTCTTGGCGCCGTCAATTTGAATGAGCCACTGCCGGAACATCTCGAAACTGTGCGTCAGGACGAAGATCTGACTCACGGACATCTTGACCGCGATCTCTGACCAAAGGTGCGAGGAAATTCCAAACATCACGTTGTGGTCGAGGCTCGATACCGGGTCATCGACAATCACGATAGGTTTCGACGCGACAATAGAGCTGGAACGCAGCCGCGCTAGAAAGTGGAGAAGTGCGATGCAGGTTCTCTCTCCCTCACTCAGTGCGGTAGCCGGCTCACCGGCTCTTTCGATGCGATAAGTTCTTGGGTCCGGCCCCGTGGTGAAGGAAAGTTCGTCGCGCCCGAGGAGTCGAGCGAGCGACTGGGTTAGTTCTTCCGCTAAAGGCGTCGGGTTAGCATCCAAATTTGTGAGCGCGGTAATGCGGCGATCCGTGTCAGTCTGCACCGTGTCCAGCTCTGCGAGTCGAGAGGCTGACGTATCGGCCGAAGATATTTGGTCGGCGACTTTGTCCGCGATGTCTGCGATGTATCGGAGCTCCAAGCGGCGCGCCGCCTCGGACACGCTTGAGGTATGTGAGGCGCTTCGTGCGTTGTGAGCCGTCAAAGCGTTCTCGATGGGTGCAGTGCTCGGTGGCACCATCGTGTAGTCACGATCCGTTTGGAATGCTTTGAATGGGTTGGATCGCTTCTCGCGCAGAAGGCGAATGACATCGCCAATTTCTGACTGGTACGTCGCGAGCTCGCTCGCGTACGCGGTCCTAGCTGCATCAAACAGGACGACCGCTTCGGCGTACAAGTCTTGTCTACGTGGGAGGTCGGCGAGATGTCTTTCGGCGTTGAGTGATGACTCGCTGAGCTGCCGAATGAGATCGTCGATGTGCCTCTGCATATTTTCCACGGCCGCGTCGAAATGAGCGTCGAGCTCCTGCCGCCGATCTGGGGTGATTGCCCCGCCGCAGAACAGGCAATTGTCGAGGCTGGCATGAAGAGAGATGCCGGTTTGGACCCAATCGGATCGTCGGCCGTCGACCTGGAGAGACTCAATGGCGTTGGCGGCGATCATCTCGTTGAGTATTGAGCGTGCCTCTTCTAGGGCGTTTCCGCTCGACAGGTCGGGGCGGTTCACATGCGCTGTCGCTACCAAGGGTGGGGATCTCACGACGTCAAGATCTGCGGCAATGTTGGTCGAGGCCGACAAGAACGACGCTTGTTGCTTTTCCAACACAGTTTGACCTGCCGCGGATATCTCGGACAGTGGGCCCTCTTAAAATGAGGGATCACTGAAAGTCGAGATCAGCATGACCGCAGCA
>NZ_PJJK01000081.1:0-33770 GCF_002929785.1 Cryobacterium sp. Y62
GAGGGCAGCCTGGCTGGAGTCTGGCTGGAGGGATTTTGGCTAGGCAATAGGCCGGTACTCAACATGCTGGGTTACCGGTAACGAGCTGAAGCGCGCTTCAACCGCCTCGAAGTTACCGTGAAACGGTCTCCTGCCGCCGGGCATCCTGCCGAATCCGACGCCGCCGAAGCGGTTGGCGTGCCATCGCGGTGAAGATGATGAGCCAGACTCCGAGTGCTACCCAGAGTGTGACGGTCCCAATCTGTCCGACGAGTGGCAACGTGTCGGCCTGGCCGAGGTAGATTCCAGCGACTGCGTACATTCCGACCGGAAAGGCGATGCTCCACAGCGTTGCCTGGTAGCAAAGTGGAACATGACGTTTGAAATGACGCCAGATACCCACGGCGATCAGCACGGGGATGAGCCAGGTGGCAAATGCCCAAAACATCACCGAGATACCGCCGACTAACCCGCGGGTCGCGCTCACCATCGGAGCATCCGCCATTTCCACGATGCGGGCGCCGGCCAGAACCGTGATCGCGCAGGCGCCCATGGACACCCAATACGGCGGGTCGAGGTCCTCTGGGCGCAGCTTATAAAGCATGAGGCGCAGGGAGACGAACACGCCGGCGGCCCCGTACAGAAAAATTCCGACCGACCAGGACAGTATGGCGAGGACCGCTAGCAGCGCCCTGGCCTCACCGGCGACTGGCTCCAGCGCAGCTGCGACCACGGCAACCGACTGGCTGGCCACGACCCAGATGAACCAGGTTCCATTCGCCGAGCCGAGCACGGGACGGGCCGTGCGACCCAAGACGGCCAGCCATGGCACCGCATACCCGAGGACTACCCAGGCCACGCCAGACACGCCGAGGAGAACCGTTGCCGCACCGAACCATCCCTCGACCGCCAACCGGGCAGCAAGCACATTGGTTCCGGCAACGAAGGTAAAGAATTGGAATCCACGGTTCGGATCGTGCAGGTCGTCGAGAAAGGCCGAACGAAAGGCTATGAAACGCCACGCAGTGAGAATCAAGAGCGCCAGATAAGCCCCGGCACAGACCACCAGAAGTACGTAGCTGAGGCCCTCGACTCGGATCAGGTTCATGCCGATCGAGATGATTCCGGTGGCCATGACCATAGCAAAATAGCCCGGTGGCATCGTGCGTACGGCGGAAGCCACTCGTACACGTCGTTCGGACACCATAGTCTCAGGTTAGACCTCGGCGCGATGCTCGCTGACACCCCGGGTCCCACGAGATCGACCGCGAACGGCGCCGGGTAGCCAGGCGGTAATGGAACCCCGACCAGGTGGTCTCCACTGATCTGCGTGGAACAGCATCCGTCGCGGTCACGGCGCGAATGTACTCGAGGGCACGCTCCAGGGCCATATCGCTGACGGCGGCGTACCCGAACACCAGACCGGCCGGGGCATCCGCTGCACCGGGCGAGGCTGAATAGTCCCGAAGGTCGGCGACCCTGATCCCCGAGCTGCCAGCTCTGAAATCGCTGTGCTGGCCCGGGCCTGGTTTTGCAGGCCGAGCACCGCGTGCAGCCCGCCGTCCAGTGCCGACAGCGTCGTGCCCGGGTGGCCGGGCAGATCGTGACGCACAGCCAGCACCGCCCGGCGCACATCGCACTCCCCTGGCGTGCCGCAGGTGGTCGGCGATTTCCGCACGCAGGGCCAGGGTGCCCTGCAGGGGTGGTTCGCTCTGTGGTATGAGTTTCGCGGTGGCCACTCGCCACGCGGCCGTCCAGGCACGCCCCGACAATCTTTGGGTCGACGGGTATCCCGGTGTCAAATCCAGCAAATCGAGCGGATGCTGCTGACCTCCTTCCATTCGCGGTCACGCCGGCGTCGCGAGGGTTGTCCCGTGAAGCAGGACTGCCACGCGCGTCGGCGCTCCCTGGGTGCTGACCAAACACCCCCTACCGTTGAGCTGCTCGTAGGCCGTGACCACGCTCCCCCGCGACACGTCGAGCCGATGAGCGAGCGCTCGGCTGGACGGTCTGGTCTTCGTGCGCACCCTGTTCGACAGCAGCATAAACTATCGCAGCGCGGTGATCTACGGCCTCCCGACCGTGATTCCGTCGGAGGAGAAGGAACGGGCGCTCCTCGTTCTCTCCGACCGGCTCATGCCCGGTCGAAGCGAAGAGGTACGCCTGACAACGCGCCGCGAATTGGCCGCGACCATCGTGCTGCGTATCCCCTCACCGTTGACGGCGGACGGAACGAAACTTCCCGCCTCTGTTTGCCGTCGCTGAACCAGTGGCAGAGAACTGGCTGTGCAATCAGAATTGCAGATCAGGCGTGCACATGGTGTACAACCATGCCAAATTCGTTGACCGGTTCGAACGCGTCACGATCCCAAGCCCCGGGGTGCGACACCGGACAATTGACCACCGCGTTTCGCGACGAGTGGTCGATGGTATGTTCGCGCATCGCATGACCGCAGATCGGGCACAACCGGAAATCGGTCGCACCCCACTGTTCCATACCGCCTGGGGTCTTCCTATCCTGCATCATGCCATTACGATACGCCCGATTGGACAATATAGCACGTAACTGGTATGCAAAATAACGTGCGGGGTGAGCTAGTCCTCGCCGAATCCGGCTTCCAGCAGGGCCGCGAGGGCGTTGATCGCGGGCCCAGCCGCAGGATCGGTTGAGGCCAGGTGCACGCTACTCCCCCGGGCTAGTCCGAGCGACATGATGCTGAGCAGGCTCGTCGCGTCCGTGCCGTTTACCGTGAGGGGCACAGCGAAGGTGCTTGCGAGGTTCACGAATTCCGCCGCCGGACGAGCGTGCAGACCGTCCTTGTTCACCAAAACCACGGTCCGGGAGATTTCCCCATCACCAGCTAGAACTGCGGTCCCGGCGTCGGCACTGGTCTGGCACGTGTCGGTCGACTGAAGTGCGGTGCGCGCAGCTGCCACGACGGCGTCGAGGTCTCCCCCGATCTCCGCGGCGACCGCCGCCGCAACCCCGCCTTCGACTAGCGGAGCATCCACAATCCGTGCCCGAACCTGTTCCGCTTCGTCGAGAAAATCGCGGGCCGTTTCCGCGGTCAAAATGGCCGAGCCAAGGTCGCACACAATCACCACACCGGCGCCCCCATCCGCCTCGGCCAGTGCCGCCGTGACCTTATCGAAGCTCGTACCGATTGTGCCCTCGTCGGTACCGCCGGCGGCGACGAGTCGCACGGTCGGTGCCATCTGACGCGCGAGTTCAACCAGCCCCGCCGCGATCTTCGCGCTGTGCGAGACGAATACCAGGCCAACCCGGTCAGCGGATGCCGGCATGCTCAGTCCATCACTCGGGTCGCATCGGCCGCGGCGCGTAGCAGGAGCGCCGTCGACTGTGCGCCCGGATCCCGGTGTCCAATCGCCCGCTCACCGAGGTAGCTCGCCCGGCCTTTATGCGCCACGAGCGGTTCGGTATCCTGGGCGCCCCGTGCTGCGGCATCCGCTGCCGCTGTCAGCACGGCCGGTGCGCTCTCGCCGGCCGACTGCGCGGCCTGGGCCGCATCGACGGCCGGACTCCAGGCGTCGATCATGGTTTTGTCCCCCGCCCCGGCCTTGCCGCGCAGCACGATGCCGTCCCTGGCCGCCGTCAGGAGCGCGACGAGCGCCAGACTGTCGAGGGTACCAGTGGCAGCAGTTGCGCCGGCGGCTTTCAGAAACGCGGTACCGTACAGTGGCCCGGCGGCTCCGCCGACGGTAGAAATGAGCGTGGTGGCGAGCAACTTGAGCACGGCACTCGGGTTCGCATCGTCAGCCAGACCGTCGAGTTTGGGCAGGACCGCCTGAAAACCGCGATCCATGTTTTCGCCGTGATCGCCGTCGCCGATGTCACGATCGAGCGTGTTCAACGCGGTGCGCTCGGCGGCCAATATCTCGGCGCTACGCCGAATCCACCGCACGGTCCAGGCGGTATCCAGAGTCAATGCCCCGTCGGCCTGGTCCGAATTTCTTCCTGCATCCGGGCTCATCGGCGCCACCTTCTATCGTCCCCACCGTAGCGCGGCCGTCTGCACCGGTGCGTCCCAGAGAGCGGTGAGCTCCGCATCCAGCTGCAGCACGGAAATCGATGCTCCCGCCATTTCGAGGCTCGTCGTGTAGTTGCCGACGAGGCTGCGCGACACCGTAATGCCCCGCTCGCGCAGCACTTCGGCCGCGCGCCGGAATACGATGTACAGCTCAACCAGCGGCGTGCCGCCCATACCATTGACGAAAAGCAGAACCTGGTCGCCGCTGGCCAACGGCAGGTCCTCCAAAATGGGCGCGAGGAGTCGGTCGACGATGGCATCGGCCGGCTCGAGCTTGATGCGCTCCCGGCCGGGCTCACCGTGGATTCCGATACCGATCTCGATCTCATCGTCCGCGAGCACGAAGCTCGGCTCGCCGGCGTGCGGCACCACGCACGGCGTCAACGCGACCCCCATGGTGCGCACCCGAGAGTTGACTTTTTCCGCTACTGCGACGACGGCTGTCAGGTCATCCCCGCGTTCGGCAGCCGCACCGGTGATTTTCTCGACCAGCACCGTTCCGGCCACACCGCGGCGTCCGGCTGTGTAAAGCGAGTCCTTCACAGCGACATCGTCATTGATGATAACCGTACGAACGTCGATTCCTTCAGCGGATGCGAGATCGGCTGCGGTCTCAAAATTCAGCACGTCCCCGGTGTAATTCTTCACGATGTGCAGCACCCCCACGCCGCCATCCACTGACTGGGTCGCGGCGAGGATGGGATCCGGCGTCGGGGAGGTGAAGACCGGACCGGGAACGGCGGCGTCGAGCATGCCGAGACCCACGAATCCGCCGTGCAGAGGTTCGTGTCCACTGCCGCCACCGCTGACGATGCCCACCTTGCCTTTATGCGGTGCATCCGCTCGCACAATGAAGAGCGGATCGGGTGAGACGCGCACAATATCGCCGTGCGCAGCCTCGAATCCGGCGACGGCTTCGTTGACGACGTGCTTCGGATCGTTGATGAGCTTCTTCATGACCTGCCATTCGCTCGGTGCTACCACGGATCGATCGGACACTTCGCCCCAAGCGCATTCTCCCACGGTCGACATACGCGCCCTGACCACGTTCGAGCGGGGCTCGAGGCAACTTGAACGAGCGGTTCCCCTTCGCGACACGCGGCGCTATGTTGAGGCCATCCGCTCACCGTAAAGGGGCGGCTTCGGTATCCCCGCGGCGACAGCCTTTTAGACTTGCGAGTTCATTGACGCGGTCAATGTCGACTCCGGCGTTCCCCTGACCCGATTCAAGGTCGACGGCGGAATGATCGCCAAAACATGTTCTTGCAGTTTCAGGCCGATATCCACGGCGCTCCCGTGGTGCGTTCCATCGTCGCCGAGACGACCGCCTGGGGCGCCGCCTACGCAGTCGGCTTCGCGGTCGGATACTGGAGTGGACTCGACGAACTGCGCACAAACTGGCCGGAGGGCAGCCGTTGGAGGTCGAAGATAGATGACGAAAACGTGCAGTAGCAGGCCCCCGATTGGACGGCGGCGGGGGTCAGATCCGTGTCGCCGCCACCCACGCGGACAATTTGGCTGCGGCTGCCCCGGAGTCAATCGCTTCGGCAGCCACGACCATTTTGCTGCGAAAACGATCCAAAATCGCGACCTGCACCTGAGCTGGATCGTTGGCCAGATCGAAGGCGACGAGACCGGCAGCGGCGTTGAGCAGCACGATGTCCCGAATCGGACCCCGGTCGCCCGCCAGCACGGAACGCACAACATCGGCGTTGTGCTGCGGGGAACCGCCAGCCAGGTCGTTAAGCTGCGCCCGCTTGAGGCCGAGGTCACGAGGGTCAATGTCATGCTCGGTTACGAGGCCACGGGAGACCTCCCAAACGTGGCTATGCCCGGTCGTGGTGAGTTCGTCGAGTCCGTCATCGCCACGAAAAACTAGGGCGGTCGCACCGCGAGTCTGAAACACGCCGACGAAGAGGGGAACCCGGTCCAGGTTCGCCACGCCGACAGCGGATGCCTCTGGGCGCGCCGGGTTGCACAGCGGGCCGAGGTAGTTGAACACCGTGGGGATGCCCAATTCGCTCCGGGTGAGGGCCGCGTGCCGAAAGCCCGGATGAAAGGCCGCCGCAAAGGCAAAGGTAATTCCGGTCTCTTCAAAGACCTGAGCCACCCGAGCAGCGTCGCGCGACAGATCGATGCCGAGTTCACCTAATACGTCTGACGACCCGGAAGCTGAGCTGGCCGCCCGGTTGCCGTGTTTGACGACCGGCACACCGGCCGCTGCACAGACGATCGATGCCATGGTCGAAATGTTGACCGTGCCTAACTGGTCGCCGCCGGTTCCGACGATGTCGAGCGCCATCGGATTGACGGGGAGTTCAATGGCGTGCTCCAGCACCGCATCCCGGAAGCCGACGATCTCATCGACAGTCTCCCCTTTGGCTCGCAAGGCCACCAAAAAGGCTCCGAGTTGGGAGGGGCTGGCCTCGCCGAGCATGATCCGTTCCATACTCCAGGCGGCGTCCGCCACGCTGAGGTCCCGACCAGAGAGGAGGGAATCTAAAATATTTGGCCAAGTCTGCGATTCAAGCATGTTTTCGATCTTAGGAGAACGGGCCTGACTCGCCCGAATTCACGCCGAAACCACCCTGGAACTGAACCACTCCATCGGGCATAAAAGATCACTTGCATGCCCGATTGAGAAAAACCTGTGGGAATATCGGCCATAATGGAGGGGTGACCAGCTCCTCAATTACTCAGACGGCGAGTGCGCCCGTTGTGAACCGGCCTAACAGCGTGGCTGTGGGCACCATTGTGTGGTTGGGCAGCGAAGTGATGTTCTTCGCGGGGCTCTTCGCCATCTACTTCACGCTTCGTTCGACCTCTTCCGAGCTTTGGCTCTTCGAGGCGGACAAGCACAATTTCACCTTTGCGTTGATCAACACGCTCGTGTTGGTGTCTTCGTCGGTGACCTGCCAGTTCGGGGTGTTTGCGGCCGAACGACTGCAGGCCCGGTCGACCGGCTGGAAGCCGAGCGAGTGGGGCATGATCGAGTGGTTCTTCCTCACCTACGCTCTTGGCGCGATCTTTGTTACCGGTCAGGTGTTCGAATACGCCACCCTGGTGTCCGAAGGAATCTCACTTTCTTCCAACGCTTACGGTTCAGCCTTCTACATCACGACCGGCTTCCACGGAATTCACGTGACGGCGGGCCTGCTCGCCTTCCTTCTGGTTATTGGGCGCGGTTTCGCGGTCAAGAATTTCGGGCACAAAGAAGCCACCAGCGCTATTGTGGTTTCCTACTACTGGCACTTCGTCGACGTCGTCTGGATCGGGCTCTTCCTGGTCATCTACGTTCTTAAATAGAAGTTCTGACTGAGAAACGGGAGCGGACTACTTCAGCATGACCACGATCAAAACACCTCGTACACGCCGGCCACGCAAAACCGGGCGTCGCCACCCGCTCGCCAGCATTGCTCTTATTGCCGTTGGACTCCTGTTCACCGGAGGCGCCTATGCGGCCTTCAGTACCAGCACCGCCGTTGCGACAACGGATTCTTCGTCGCAGCAGACCATCGCTGAGGGCGAAAAGCTCTTTGCCGCTAACTGTGCAACCTGCCATGGACTGAGCGCCCAGGGTTCCGCGGAAGGCCCTAGCCTGATCGGAGTCGGCGCAGCGTCGGTGGACTTCCAGGTCGGCACCGGACGCATGCCCATGCAGATGCAGGGGCCACAGGCACAGAAGAAGCCGGTGCAGTTCACTCCTGAACAGATCACAGCGCTCGCGGCCTATGTCGCTTCTCTGGCTCCCGGCCCCGCAATTCCGGCGGCTGAACTGCTCGACGCTGCTGCTGGCGATGCTGCAAATGGCGCAGAATTGTTCCGGATCAACTGCGCGATGTGCCACAACGTGGCCGGCGCCGGCGGCGCCCTGACCGAGGGCAAGTTCGCGCCCGCGATCGAGAACGTGTCAGCACAGCACATCTATGAGGCCATGATCACCGGCCCGCAAAACATGCCTGTCTTCAACGACATGAACATCACGCCTGAAGATAAGCGCGACATCATCACTTACCTCAAGTACGTCGAAGACAACCCGTCTCCGGGCGGCCTGGCACTCGGTTCTCTGGGGCCAGTGGCTGAGGGACTCTTTATCTGGATCTTCGGACTGGGCGCAATCGTGGCCCTAACCGTGTGGATCACCGCAAAATCTAACTGATAAGCGGGTAGCCGGTCTCGACTCGCTACCCGGTTTCACCCGCACGCCGCGCAGTACAAACGCGCAGAGTATTTTCACAGCCCACAAAGGAGAACAATGGCCAAGGACGATAACGGCGCGGAGGACGTAACCGCCCCCGACTCGCCTGGCGAGGAGCTCGCTCCAGTCGCCGCAAGTACAGCCGTCGTCACACGGGATTCCCTGGTTAATCCGGGATTCCCACCGCACCGTCCGCGCGTCACCGACCTTGACCATAAGGAAGAGCGCAAAGCGGAGCGTGCCGTCTACACGTTGTTCTACGTTTCCATCGTGGGTAGCGTTTTCGCGATCGCCGCCTACATGGCCTTCCCCATCGTCCCGGAAGATCCGGGCTCCGTGCGCCTCAACAACCTGTTCATTGGACTTGGACTCAGCCTGGCACTGCTCGCCATTGGTATCGGTGCCGTGCACTGGGGTAAGGCGCTCATGAGCGATCATGAAGGCGTTGACGAACGCCACCCGGTTCGTGGAACCGAACCCGTTCGGGCTCGCGCCGTGGAGATCTTTCAGCAGGCGAATGAGGAATCCGGTTTCGGCCGCCGAACGCTTATTCGTAACAGCCTGATCGGCGCCCTTGTCGTATTCCCGCTGCCGGCCGTCGTCCTGTTCCGCGGGCTCGGTCCAATGGACCAGAACCCGGTCGAATTGCTCCACGAAACCATGTGGAAAAAGGGCGTCCGCCTGACGATGGACCCAAGCGGCACGCCAATCAAGGCGTCCGACGTTACACTAGGATCGTCCTTCCACGTCATTCCCGAAGGCCTGTCCGAGATGGAGCACGGTCGCTTGGAAGAAAAAGCCAAGGCAGCCGTCCTTCTTATTCGTATGGACCCTGCAGACCTAGTTGAATCCGACGAACGCAAGACCTGGTCTTACCAGGGCATCGTTGCTTACTCCAAGATCTGCACTCACGTGGGATGCCCGGTAGCGCTGTACGAACAGCACACCCACCATCTCCTTTGCCCGTGTCACCAGTCGCAGTTCGATGTTGAGAACCACTGTAAGGTCATCTTCGGACCGGCCAAACGGGCACTACCACAGCTCCCGATTGCCGTGGACGCTGAAGGCTACCTGATCGCGCAGAGCGATTTCACTGAACCAGTCGGCCCGAGTTTCTGGGAGCGAGCATGACAACAATAAACACCCGCGAATCCGCTGAGGATCAAACCGTCGGGACGAAGAAGGCTGGCGGCTTCACGGCCACGGCCGCTAATTACATCGACGAGCGCACGAGCATCTCCGGCGCGGTCAAAGAACTTGGTCGCAAGATCTTCCCTGACCACTGGTCATTCCTGCTCGGCGAAGTAGCGCTCTATAGTTTCGTTATCATCCTGTTGTCTGGGTCGTTCCTGACCTTCTTCTTTCAGGCGTCCATGGCAGAGGTCGTCTATGACGGCTCCTACGCGCCGCTCAAGGGCGTCCCAATGTCCGTGGCGATGTCGTCAACCATGGACATTTCGTTCGACATTCGCGGCGGACTGCTCATGCGCCAGGTACACCACTGGGCAGCGCTACTGTTTGTCGCCGCCATTGGGCTGCACATGCTGCGGATCTACTTCACCGGGGCGTTCCGTAAGCCGCGCGAACTCAACTGGGTGATCGGTTTCATCCTGTTCATCCTCGCGATGGCCGAAGGATTCACCGGCTATTCTCTCCCCGACGACCTGCTCTCCGGTAACGGCCTGCGCATCATCGACGGTCTGGTCAAGGGCATCCCCGTGATCGGAACCTGGACCTCGTTCCTGCTCTTCGGCGGAGAATTCCCCGGTACCGATATCGTCGGAAGGCTGTATTCGCTGCACATCTTGCTGCTGCCCGCGATCATCGTCGCGTTGATCGCAATGCACCTCCTCTTTGTCGTCGTGCACAAGCACACCCAGTACCCGGCCGCGGGACGCACCAACCAGAACGTGGTCGGATATCCGGTGCTGCCCGTGTACGCCGCCAAGGCCGGTGGGTTTTTCTTCATCGTCTTCGGCGTCGTCATGCTGATCGCCTCTTTGTTCACAATCAACCCGATCTGGAATTACGGCCCGTATGACCCGTCGCCGGTATCGGCCGGTACCCAGCCCGACTGGTATATCGGTTTTGCTGACGGAGCCATGCGTTTAATTCCGCCGGGATGGGAGTTCGTGTGGCTGAACCACACCTACTCGCTCAATATTGTGGTCGTGCTGGCCGTGGTCGGACTGTTCATCGTCACTGTCATGGTCTACCCCTTCATCGAAGCCTGGATCACCGGAGACAAGCGCGAGCACCACGTGCTGGATCGGCCGCGCAACGCTCCGACCCGCACCGCTATCGGTGCTGCGGGCGTCACGTTTTACGCCTCGCTTTGGGCCGCAGCCTCATCGGATATCATGGCCACGCACTTCCACCTCACCATGGAAGGTGTTATCCACACCCTCCAGGCCACAACGCTGCTGGGTCCGATTCTGGCCTTCTTCATCGCCAAGCGCGTCTGCCTCGCGCTGCAGAAGAAGGACCGCGAGATCGTGCTGCACGGCTACGAGTCTGGCCGCATCGTTCGACTGCCCGGCGGTGAATTCGTCGAAGTACACCAGCCGGTCGATGAGTACGAGCGCTGGAAGCTGGTGAGTTACAGCGACTTCAAGCCGCTCATGCTTCGCCCCAACGCCCAGGGCAAGATCGGCCCTGCCGAGAAGGTTCGCGCCGGACTGTCCCGCTGGTTCTTCGAAGATCGGATCACTCCGATCACGCAGACCGAGCTGAGTCACGCCCACGGCGACCACCCCGCAGCAATCACCGACCAGGAGCACCAGTCGGAGATCACCGACAAGTAGCGCTATATCAGGCACCAGCACAGATCGGGCATCGATGTCACTCCAGACGTTATCGGAGTGGCTTCGATGCCCGAACTGTATTCTGCCCCTCTCCCCCACCGGCACACTACGATTGGGATGCAGCACGGGGCATTCCTTTGACGTCAACAAACGGGGTTTCATCAATCTCCTCACCGGCGCGCCCAAGTTCATCGGTGATAGCGCAGCTATGCTCGATGCCCGTGACACTTTTCTCGCGGCCGGCTGGTACGAACCGCTCCAGGCCGCCGTCCGCGCCGTTATCTCCGCCGAGCACCCCCGTCGCCTCCTGGACGTAGGCTGCGGCACCGGTTATTATCTACGCGCGGCATTGCCCCCAGGTGAGGACGTGCGTGCGCTCGGCATGGATCTCTCCCCCACAGCCGTGAGTCGAACCATGCGCTCACACGACCGCATTGACGGGCTGGTCGCGGATGTCTGGTCCCCGCTTCCCGTTCAGGACGCTGCTGTCGACGTCATTCTCAACGTGTTCGCACCCCGCAATGCTGCGGAGTTCCACCGCGTCCTCCGACCCGGTGGGCTGCTTCTCGTCGTGGTTCCCCGGCCAACGCATTTGCATGAGCTGCGGCGGGCCGGCCTGGCCGTGGAGATGCAGGCCGACAAAGCCGCACATCTCGAAGCGAGTCTCGGGGCCTGGTTCGCCCTGGAGAGCGCGCAGCAAATGGAACAAAACGCAGCGCTCTCAGCGGCCGAGGTGGTCTCGCTTATCGGCATGGGCCCGTCGTCCCATCACGCTGCATCGGCGGGGCCTGAGTCGACTCCAGCGTCGGTGCAAGACGTGACGATCGCCTTTGATGTCTTTGGATTTCGTCGCCGCGCCACGGAGTTGTGCTGACACGCTTGACGGATCGCTAAACGACGATACCGACCTGCCGGTAACGGCAGATCGGTGTCGCTTGGTTGCTGTGTGGTTAGCGGGCGAACAGGCCTCGGTAGTACTCGTACACCCATCCGGTCAGGGCGATCAGGCCCAGACCGAGCCCAATAAAGCAGATCCAGAAGCCGACCGCTAGGCCGAGGAAGAGCAGCGCCGTAGTAGCGGCGAGGAAGATCGGCCACCAGCTCCACGGGCTGAAGAAGCCCATTTCGGGATCTCCGTCGTCGATGTTGCCATCGAGGCGGTCCTCGGGGAGTTCGCCACCCTGAGCGGCGTGCACCTTGTCCAGGTAGAACGCGACGAATGCCATGAGCAGTGTCGACAGTCCGAGCATGAACGTGCCTGCCCATTCGACCCGTCCGTGGAAGGGATCGAGCAGACTCCAGACGACGTACACAGCCGTGACGACCGCGAAGAAGACGGTGAGCACCCAGAGCAGGTTGACATTGGTCTTCACTTATTTCACCTGATTCGAGTCGATATCGTAGACCAGCACGTCGGGCGCATCCTTACCGGGACCGATTCCGATAGGCAGACCGGCTTCGGGATGGTTGAGGTCGAAGGCCGGCCGTTCGGAACGAATTCGCGGAATGGACGTGAAGTTGTGACGCGGCGGTGGGCAGGACGTAGCCCACTCAAGTGAGGAGCCATAGCCCCACGGGTCGTTGACCGTGACGAGTGGCGCCTTGCGGGCCGTGATGTACACGTTCAGGAAGAATGGAATCATAGACACGGCGAGGATCATGGCACCGGTGGTGGATACCTGGTTCATCCAGGTGAAGCCGTCCTCCGGGGAGTATGTCGCGTATCGACGCGGCATCCCCATGACTCCGAGCCAGTGTTGGATCAGGAACGTGGTGTGAAAGCCGATAAACAGCAACCAGAAGTGCCACTTGCCGAGGCTCTCGTTGAGCATTTTGCCCGTCCACTTGGGCCACCAGAAGTAGAACCCGCTGAACATGGCGAACACGACGGTACCGAAGACCACGTAGTGGAAGTGGGCGACGACAAAGTAGGTGTCTGACACATGGAAGTCGAGCGGCGGCGACGCCAGGATCACGCCAGTGAGGCCACCGAAGGTGAACGTGACCAGAAAGCCGATGGCCCAGATCATAGGCGTCTCGAAGGTCAGCGACCCTCGCCACATGGTGCCGATCCAGTTGAAGATCTTCACCCCGGTTGGCACCGCGATGAGCATGGTCATGAGCGAGAAGAACGGCAGCAAGACTGAGCCGGTGACGTACATGTGGTGTGCCCAGACCGAGACGGAGAGTGCGGCGATGGAGATGGTTGCGTAGATGAGCGTCTTGTACCCGAACATCGGCTTGCGGCTGAACACAGGGAAGACCTCGGACACGATACCAAAGAACGGCAGGGCGATGATGTACACCTCGGGGTGACCGAAAAACCAGAACAGATGTTGCCAGAGTATGGCACCACCGTTGGCCGCGTCGTAGATGTGCGAGCCGAAGATGCGGTCGGATGCTGCAGCGAGCATGGCGGCGGCGAGCACCGGGAAGACCATCAGGCTGAGCAGCGCGGTGATGAGCGTGTTCCAGGTGAAGACGGGCATACGCCACATCGTCATACCAGGAGCACGCATGGTGATGATGGTGGTTATGAAGTTAACCGAGCCAAGAATGGTGCCAAAGCCCGACAGTCCCAGCCCGACCATCCACAAATTGCCGCCGACTCCCGGCGAAAACGTTGTACTGGCGAGTGGCTGGTAGGCGAACCATCCAAAGGATGCCGCGCCCTGCGGGGTCAGGAACCCGGCGACGGCAATGAGGCTACCG
Source organism: Cryobacterium sp. Y62 (assembly GCF_002929785.1). Classification (NCBI taxonomy): domain Bacteria; kingdom Bacillati; phylum Actinomycetota; class Actinomycetes; order Micrococcales; family Microbacteriaceae; genus Cryobacterium; species Cryobacterium sp. Y62. The sequence continues at coordinate 13,743 of NZ_PJJK01000081.1, forward strand.
AAGTTGAAGAACCAGTAGGCCAGTGCGTTGAGTCGCGGGAACGCAACGTCTGGAGCACCGATCTGGAGCGGAACCAGGAAATTAGCGAATCCAAAGAACAGCGGTGTCGCGAACATCAGCAGCATGATCGTGCCGTGCATCGTGAACAGCTGGTTGTACTGCTCCTTCGTCTGCACGACATCGAGTCCGGGGGCGAACAGCTGGGCACGGATGATGAGCGCCATGACGCCGCCGAGGCAGAAGTAGATGAACGACGTGATCAGGTACATGTACCCGATGACCTTGTGATCGGTAGAGGTGATCCACCGAACGAGAATATTTCCCTTGGGCTCCGCAGACGGAGAGACCGGCGGTGCCGGACGTGACTCGACTGGTGCGATGGTCGTACTCATGATTTAGTTGCCCTCCGGAGCCGTTGGGGCACTCGTGCCCGGCTGAGTCTGATTGCGGTCGTAATCGTTGTCGAGCTGGCCGACGTTGCCCGCGGAACGCAGAGTCTGAATGTAGGTGTCGTAGTCCGACTGAGAGACGACTTCGACGTTGAAGAGCATGAGCGAGTGATATTCGCCACACAGCTCGGCGCACTTGCCCTTGAAGGTGCCGATGCGTTCGGGGATGACCGACATGTAGTTGGTCTTTCCAGGAACGACGTCCTTCTTGTAGAGGAAGTCGATAACCCAGAAGGAGTGGACAACGTCGCGAGATTCGAGAGCGATTTCAATCTTCTGGTCAACCGGCAGAACGAGCACGGGAAGTTCAGACTCGATGAGTGAACCGCGTTCGCCGTCGGGATCTGGCTGACCCTGAATTCCGGGTGAATAAACGTCTTCGTTGACATAATTGAAGTCCCACGCCCATTGCTTGGCTTGCACTTCGATCTTGACGTCTGGAGTTTCGAATCGGCTTTCAATGGCGATCTGGTCACGAACCGTGAAGGCGAAGAATCCGATGACCAGGATGAGCGGCACGACCGTGTAGAAAATCTCGATCGGCATGTTGTAGCGCAGCTGGACCGGGAGCCCGGTTTGGCCCTTCCTTCGGCGGTAGACCACGATCGTCCAGATGATCAGCCCCCAGGTAATGAGACCCACGATGAGGAGAACGATCCACCCCGTGGTCCACAATCCGGCGATGCGATCGGTCTGATTACTGACCGGCGCTTCACCCTCTTCATTAAAGCCGGGCAGGAAGCCGTGAAGCTGGGCCTGCGTGCATCCGGCCAGTACAACGGCTAACGTCGCTGCGAGCGGAATAGCAGCCCAACGAAGGCGGTGGTTATTGCGCACCGGAGACCTTTCGGGAGATTCGAGGACACTTCTCAGGAAGTGTTTTGATCGATCTCAGCCTACTCCGCGATAGCGTGTTCGAAGTGCACCCTCGGGTCGTGGCGGCGAGGTTTTCTGCAGCGCCACCGCTGATGGCCCGTCAAATCCTGCGAGACCAGGAGAAAACGGCCGAAGAATGACGGGGTGGAAACAAGAAAGGCAGGGACATCATCACCCGATGATGTCCCTGCCCAACAGTTTTTCTGAAGCGGATGCCTAGCTGAAGGAATCGCCGCAGGCGCAGCTACCGCCGGCGTTCGGGTTGTCGATGGTGAAGCCTTGCTTCTCGATCGTGTCTTCGAAGTTGATCGAGGCGCCATCGAGGTACGGGACGCTCATCTTGTCTACGACAACTCCGACACCGTCGAAGTTGACGACGGCATCACCTTCGAGAACCCGCTCGTCAAAGTACAGCTGGTAGATCAGGCCGGAGCATCCGCCGGGCTGCACGGCGACGCGCAGACGGAGGTCTTCTCGACCTTCCTGGGTCAGGAGGCTGCGCACCTTGAGTGCCGCGACCTCGGTGAGGGCGATGCCGTGCGCGGCGCTAGGCGTAGCCACGTCAACGGAGCTGATAGTCGGGGTCATGGTGTCGGTCATGCTTCTCCTTGGTTCGCGCAGTGACTGCTTCGCACGCAGGTTTTGGTCTCGATAATTCTACCTCGGACAACCAGAAAGTCGACCTGGGCATTCCCACGCTCTCATACTTCCCTGAACGGGGTTCACGCGGTCAATGCCCGGTGCGTTCATTCAGGCGGCCGAGCAGGAACGCTTCGCTGAGTACGGCCCGTTTGAAGACCCCCAGGTGCAAGGATTCGTTCGGGCTGTGCGCGCGGGAGTCGGGGTCCTCCACCCCGGTCACGAGAATCTGGGCGGCCGGAAAAACGCGCACCAGGTCGGCGATGAACGGTATCGATCCTCCCACGCCAATGTCTACCGGCGGCGTGCCCCAGGCATCCGTCATGGCCGATCGTGCTTCGGTAACGGCCCAGCCGCTGGTGTCGACCAGGAAGGGCTCGCCGGTGTCGACATCGTCGATCTCGATCACCGCACCGAAGGGGGCGTGCTCGCGCAGGTGCGTTTCGATGGCGACCATGGCCTCGACCGCGGACTGCCCGGGCGCGATGCGCGTGCTGATTCGAACGCTCACACTGGGTGTGAGCGTGTTCGACGCATTGTCGACGCTCGGGGCGTCGATACCGGTGACGGTGAGGGCGGGCTGCGACCAGATTCTGCTGAGAATGGAACCGTATCCGATCGGGCTGACACCGGGCAGGAGCCCGGTTTCGGCGCGCAGTTGTTCCTCGGAGTAGTCGGGGATGGGCACGTCGATGCTGGTCAGCCCGGCAACGGCAACCGAACCATCATCACCGTACAGCGTCGCGAGCAGCTTGATCATGGCCAGCATGGCGTCCGGGACCGCTCCGCCGAACATGCCGGAGTGCGAAGCATGCGCGAGCGTGCGCACGGTGAGCCGCAGGGTGACGTTTCCGCGCAGTGCAGTCGTGATGGCGGGCGTGTTCACGTCCCAATTATTGGAATCGGCCACGACGATCACATCGCTGCGCAGGGCCTCGCGGTTCTCGTCGAGGAAAGTCGCGAAGGAGCGACTCCCGAACTCTTCTTCGCCCTCGATGAAGAGCGCGATTCCGAGCTCAAAGTCCAGGCCAACGGCAACGACCAGGGCACGAATGGATGCCACGTGCGCCATGACGCCAGCCTTGTCATCGGCGGCACCGCGCCCGTAGAGCCGGTCGCCGCGGACGGTCGGGGTGAAGGGGTCGGATTCCCAATCTTCGTCCTTGCCGGGAGGCTGCACGTCGTGGTGAGCGTAAAGGAGCACGGTCGGTCGGCCGTTGCGGGCCGGACGAGATGCGAGGATGGCCGGCTGGCCGAGTTCGGTGCCGCCGCCCGCACTTGCCGGCACTGTGGCGGCCTGCACGATGTTGACGGACTCGAACACGCCGAGGTCGCGCACGAGCGCAGCGACGGCGTCGGCGCTGGCGGCGACGTGGGCACGGTCGAAGGCGGCCCAGGATACCGATGGGATGCGCACCAACGCGCACAGGTCGGCGATCGTGCTGGGGAGCCCCTGTTCGACGGCGGTGCGGATGGCGTTTTGCGCCCCCGACTCCGCTTCCGAGTGTGCGGCGAAGCCCTTGGTCGGGGAATTTGTCTGTGCGTTACCAGTCATACGGGTAATCTTAAGGCACCCAATTGCAAGGATTTGATGTGGCTAAGACTCCCGTAACCCCCGACGCCCAGCCGTCGATTGAAAGCTCAGACGAGACCGCAGCGCGCCTCGGTCTCACGCACACTGCCGGCAAGGGTCAGGCGACCCCCACCCGCAAGAAGCAGGAAGCGGCCAACAAGCGCCCGCTGGTGCCGGACGACCGCAAGCTCGCCGCCAAGCAGGCACGCGCCAAATCCACAGCGGCTCGCGATGTCGCTCGGGCCGGCATGGCTGCTGGTGTCGACAAGTATCTGCCGCTGCGCGAACGCGGTCCACAGAAGCGGTATGCCCGTGACTACGTCGACGCACGGTTCAACGTGGGCGAGTTGATGATCCCGATCATGTTCCTGGTCATCCTGCTCACCACGATTCCTAGTGTCGCTGGCGTGTCCATCATTGCGCTCTGGGCTTTCTTCATCCTCGCCGTTGTCGACTGCGTCGCACTTGGCTTCATCCTCACCAAGAAGATCGAGGCCAAATTCGGCGAGGAGAAGGCCGAACGCATCCGCTGGTATGCAGCCATGCGTGCGCTGCAGTTGCGGCCGATGCGTCTGCCCAAGCCGCAGGTCAAGCGCCGCCAGTACCCGGTGTAACCGCTCCGGCACCCCAGCCGGGGCGCCGGAGTCTTCGCTATCGCTCGAAGGCACCAGCACGAACAAGCGGCACGCGCACTTCCTCATCGGTGAGGGAACCGTGCTGCCCGATCATGCCGCGCGCCTTCTGGTTGACCGTCCGGGAATCGTAGTAGGCGATCCCCTTGCGGGCGGCGATGAGCACATCGCCAATGCGCGGCAGCACCTCGTCGGCCACGCGCCCGTAGAGGCCGGCCGCCACCGCCTCGGCGCGAGTATAAACCCAGGCACGATCCCCCTGCGACTGCCGCCAGGCACCCGCAAGCGAGTCAGCGTCGACCACGGACTGCTTTGGTTCAAGGTAGAGCTGCACGCAGCGCGGGTCCCCCGCCACGTGGCGAACCCCAGTAACCAGTACCGGCTCGGTGTCGAACAGCACGTGTTTGGTGCTGGGCACATCGATCACGCCGTGGTCTGCGGTGAGGAGTAGCCCCTCATCGGAGCGCAGCGTCGCCGCGAACCGGGTCACCTCCGAATCGAGGTTCTCGAGTGCAGCCAACCAACGGTCCGATTCCCAGCCGTGCGCGTGGGCGACAACGTCGAGTTCAGCGACGTACAGGTAGATCAGGGCGGTGGGGTTCTCATTCAGGATGCTGCGCGCGGCGGCAAATCGATCGGCCACCGTCTCGGCGGGCACGTACTGTGCTCCACGCAACACCGCCTGGGTGAAGCCGGAGTCCAAAAACTTTTTCGCGCCGATGGCGAAGCTGGGCACGTTGTCGTCGGCGGCCCGGTCGAAAACGGTGCGAGCCCGCTGCCAGGTCGCGGGTTGCATGCCCTCGTCCCAGCCGGTCAACTGGTTGACGACCCGGTCGCGAGCCGCATCGAGCACCTGGTAGCCAACGAGACCGTGCTGGCCCGGTTCCACCCCGGTGGTCAGGGTCGCTATCCCCGCCACGGTCGTGGCCGGGAAGACCCCGTCGATAATGTTGGATTTGTTGAGGCGGGAAGCCAGAAAACGGGCGTGCCCGGCGCGGGCACGGATCGAGCTGACGCCGAGGCCGTCCGCCAGAATTACGACCGCTTTGCGCACCGCGGGCAACCCGAGCGGATTCGGTCTGGCACAAACGGCATCGAGGGAACTGGTGAGAACATCGGCCAGGCGCAGGGCACTGAATTGGCGGGCCGGTAGCATGGTGAGCATCGGGTTCTATTCTTTCACAGGGACGAACCCGCGCCCTCCAGCGCTCCCGAGAGCGCCCCAGACGTAGTGCGGCGGTGACCGGAACACTCGGTCGCCGCCGCACGCTTGAAGCAGAATTCGCGAATGAGCCGCTCAGACAGCACTACACCCGCCGCCAGCACAGCCAGCACCGAACGCATCGAGGACGTCGATGTGTCGGTCGAGATGCAGGGGTCCTTCCTCGAATACGCCTATTCGGTGATCTACTCGCGCGCCCTGCCCGACGCCAGAGACGGTCTCAAGCCGGTGCAGCGCCGCATCCTGTACCAGATGAGCGAGATGGGTTTGCGCCCGGACAAGGGGCACGTCAAGAGCGCCCGTGTCGTCGGTGAGGTGATGGGCAAGCTGCACCCGCACGGCGACACCGCCATTTATGACGCCCTCGTGCGCATGGCCCAGTCGTTCTCGCTACGCGTGCCGCTGATCGACGGACACGGCAACTTCGGTTCCCTCGACGACGGGCCGGCCGCTCCCCGCTACACCGAAGCCCGTCTGGCGGCCCCGTCGCTCGCCATGACCGAGAACCTCGACGAAGACGTCGTCGACTTCGTGCCCAACTACGACAACCAGCTGACCCAGCCCGATGTATTGCCGGCCGCCTACCCCAACCTGCTGGTCAATGGCACGAGCGGCATCGCCGTCGGTATGGCGACCAATATGGCACCGCACAATCTGATCGAGGTCGTCGGGGCCGCCCGGCATCTGCTCGCGCACCCGAACGCGACGCTGGACGACCTGATGGAGTTCGTGCCCGGGCCCGACCTGCCCACCGGCGGCACCATCGTCGGTCTGGCCGGAATCAAGGATGCCTACAGCACCGGCCGCGGCAACTTCAAGACCCGGGCTCGCGTCTCGGTCGAGTCGATCAGCGCCCGCAAGACCGGGCTCGTCGTGACTGAACTCCCGTACCTGGTCGGCCCGGAAAAGGTGATCGAGAAGATCAAAGACGGCGTCAACTCGAAGAAGCTCAGCGGTATCTCCGACGTCACCGACCTGACCGACCGCACCAAGGGGCTGCGTCTCGTCATCGGCATCAAGACCGGTTTCAGCCCTGACGCTGTGCTCGAGCAGCTCTACCGCTACACCCCACTCGAAGACTCGTTCAACATCAACGCGGTCGCCCTCGTCAACGGAGCCCCGCAGACCCTCGGTCTGCTTGAATTACTGCACGTCTATGTGAATCACCGTATCGACGTCGTCACCCGCCGCTCCGCCTACCGGCTGGCCCGCCGCAAGGAACGCCTGCACCTCGTGCTCGGCCTGCTCGTGGCCATTCTCGACATCGACGAGGTCATCCAGGTGATTCGCGCGAGCGACGACACCGAGCAGGCCCGCGCCAAACTCATCGACGTGTTCGACCTGAGCCAGATCCAGGCCGAGTACATCCTGGAACTGCGGTTGCGCCGCCTCACCAGGTTCTCCCGCATCGAACTCGAAGCCGAACGCGATCAGTTGCTCGCCGAAATCGCCAAGCTGGAGAAACTCCTGTCTTCCAAGGCCGCTATCCGCACGCTGGTCTCCGAGGAGCTCGTTGCCGTCGCCGAAAAATTCGGTACCCCGCGCCGCACGGTACTGACCGAGGCGAAGCCGAGCATTGCGGGACTGTCGGCGGCCGCCGCCAAGCGCCAGGCGGCCGTGCTCGAGGTGCAGGACATCGCCACCCGCATCTTCCTGAGCGTGACCGGTCGCATCGCCCGGGTCGACCTCGCCAGGGTCGACGATTCGCTTCCGCCCCGAATCCAGCCGCCGCAGCGCCGCAGCAAGCACGACGCTGTGCTCTCCACGCTGGACACGACGAGCCGTACCGAGGTGGGCGCGGTGACCAACCAGGGTCGCCTCATCCGCTTCTCTCCCGTTGATCTGCCCGTGATGCCGCCGACGTCGATTCAGCTCGCCGCCGGGGTGCGAATCAGCGAGTACCTTGTACTGCCCGACAAGAAGGAGCGCGTACTCGCCATTGTCTCCCTCGACTCCGACCGGGCGATTGCTCTCGCCACCCGCCAGGGTGTTGTGAAGCGCGTCACCCCCGGGGACTGGGCCAACAAGCCCGACTTCGAGATCGTCGCGCTCAAACCCAAGGACGAAGTGGTTGGCGCGGTACAGGGCGCAGAGGATGACGACCTCGTTTTCATCACCTCGGACGCCCAACTATTACGCTTCACCGCCGCTGGCGTGCGGCCACAGGGCCGGGCGGCCGGCGGCATGGCGGGCATCAAGCTGACGCCGGGTGAGTCGGTCGTCTTTTTCACCAGTCTCTCGACCGAGGACGTCGCCACGGCGATCGTAGTGACGATCGCGGCGAGCAGTCAGACCCTGCCAGGGACCGACCCCGGCAGTGCCAAACTGAGCGACTTCTCGGAATACCCGGCCAAGGGGCGAGCCACCGGCGGCGTGCGCGCCCAGCGTTTTCTAAAGGGTGAAGACACCCTCGCCATCGCCTGGGTCGGGCCTGCTCCGGCCCGGGCTGTGGGTCCAGACGGCACTCCCCGCGCCCTCCCCGAGTCCGGATCCCGCCGGGATGCCTCCGGAGTCATGCTCGACGCCATCATCGGAGGCATCGGCGCTGAAATCTAGGTTGTTCCTGGCCGTTAGACGTCGATGCGATCGCGGGACAGCTTGTCCGAGCTGTCAATGATGAACTCCTTGCGCGGGGCCACATCATTCCCCATCAGCAGTTCGAACACCTTACCGGCCGCTTCGGCATCGTCGACGCGCACCCGACGCAGGGTGCGATGGGCGCGTTCCATGGTGGTGGTCGCGAGCTGGTCGGCATCCATTTCGCCGAGGCCCTTGTAGCGCTGGATCGGGTCCTGGTAGCGGCGATTCTTCTTTTCGAGTGCCGTCAACACCGCGTGCAGCTCGGTTTCGGAATAGGTGTAGATGGTCTCGTTGGGTCTGCTGCCCGGATTCATCACAACCACCCGGTGCAGCGGCGGCACCGCGGCGAACACGCGGCCCTCGGTGATCATCGGGCGCATGTAACGAAAGAACAGGGTGAGCAGCAGGGTGCGAATATGGGCGCCGTCGACATCGGCGTCGCTCATAATGATGACCTTGCCGTAACGCGCCGCCGACAGGTCGAAGCTGCGCCCAGAGCCGGCACCGATCACTTGGATGATCGAGGCACACTCGGCGTTGGAGAGCATGTCCGAGACGGAAGCTTTCTGTACGTTCAGAATCTTGCCGCGGATCGGCAGCAGCGCTTGATGCTCGCTGTCGCGCGCGAGCTTGGCGGTGCCGAGCGCTGAGTCGCCCTCGACGATGAACAGCTCACTCGTGGACACGTCGTTGCTGCGGCAGTCGACCAGCTTGGCCGGCAGGGAGGAACTCTCCAGGGCATTCTTACGCCGCTGGGTTTCCTTGTGCGCCCTGGCGGAGATGCGCGACTTCATCTCGGCGACGATCTTGTCGAGCAACAGAGCTGACTGGGTTTTGTCGTCTCGTTTCACCGAGGCATAGCGCTCCGCCATAACCTTGGCGACAACGTTGGCAACGATCGCCCGCACGGCCGGCGTGCCGAGCACCTCTTTCGTTTGGCCCTCGAACTGCGGTTCGGGCAGGCGTACGGTGAGCACGGCGGTGAGGCCGGCCATCACGTCGTCCTTGTCGAGCTTGTCGCTGCCGACCTTGAGCCGGCGGGCATTCAGCTCAACCTGGCCGCGCAGAAATTTGAGCAGCCCGGCGTCGAAGCCGGCCTGGTGCGTGCCGCCCTTCGGCGTGGCGATGATGTTCACGAAGCTCTGCACGATCGTGTCGTAGCCGGTCCCCCAACGCAGGGCGATATCCACCTGGCAGTCGCGCACGAGTTCGGTGGGCACCATGGCGCCCTTGTCGGTGAGTACCGGTACGGTTTCGCTGAAGGTGCCACTGCCGGTCAGCCGCCAGGTATCGGTGATCGGGGCATCCGTCGCGAGATGCTCGACGAATTCACTGATACCGCCATCGAACTGGAACAGGCTGACCACGTGCTCGTCGGTACGTCGGTCGGCGACCTCGATCGCCAGGCCGGGAACGAGGAACGCCGTCTGTCGGGCCCGGTTCAGCACCTCGTCGGTCTGGAAGGCTGCACCCTTGGTGAAGATCTGCCGGTCGGCCCAATAGCGAATGCGGGTTCCGGTGATACCGCGCTTGACCTTTCCGATCACTCGCAGTTCGCTCTGGTTCTTAAACGGAGTGAATGGGGCGTCCGGACTTTTCTCCCCCGTGTCGGCAAACAGGCCGGGCTCTCCGCGGTGGAAGGACATGGCCCAGGTCTTGCCGTCCCGGTCGACCTCGACGTCGAGGCGTTCGGACAGGGCGTTGACAACGGATGCTCCCACCCCGTGCAGTCCGCCGGACGCGGCATAAGATCCGCTGCCGAACTTACCGCCGGCGTGCAGTTTGGTGAAAACGACCTCGACGCCGGTCAGACCGGTCTTGGGTTCGATATCGACCGGGATGCCGCGGGCCGTGTCGCGCACCTCGACGCTCTGATCAGGGTGCAGCTCGATATTGATGCTCGCACCGTGACCACCGAGGGCCTCGTCAACCGAGTTGTCGATGATCTCCCATAGGCAGTGCATCAGACCGCGAGAGTCGGTTGAACCGATGTACATGCCGGGGCGTTTGCGCACTGCCTCCAGTCCTTCGAGGACGGATAGGTGGCGCGCGGAATAGTCAGAACTCACAACAGTCAAGAATACCGGGGCCAACCGGGGTGCCTTCGCGCAACGCCCGCCGACCCCTCCCGTCATGCGCGGGTCACAACTGAGCAACGCGGCTACGCGGTGAGCGAAATACCGCCCAATCACCGCGCAAATCCAGCCAGGCCGTGTTTACATTAGTGAAAGGGTTCAAGCAATAAAGGCTGGAGGAGGAGAATATGTCCCAGATCGCCACCGAAAATGGTGCTGTAGACAACGGTGCTGAAAACGAGCAGGGCGCCCCCCACCAGCTCACCGCAGCCGACCGCTGTGATGCCTGCGGTGCCCAAGCCTATATTCGCGTCGTCGTGAAGAACAGTGAATTGCTGTTCTGTGCTCACCATGGCCGCAAGCATCAAGAGAAGCTCGCGAGCATTGCCGAGAGCTGGCACGACGAGTCGAGTCGTCTGCTCGAAGACCAGCGTTCATAGCTGATCGTCTAACCTTAGTCGGCTCTAGCTGACGTCGAACAGATGCCGCGCGCGCGGCTGGCTCAGGCCAGTCTCGTTGCGCGGTTTCCTCGTTAACGCCCGGCTGGCTGCATTCTGACCGCCCGCTATTCGGCTGGTTGCCCCAGTCGCAATGCAACCTGGTTGCGCGCGACCCGCGCGGTCTCATCGACGGATTCGGCTACGGCGCCGCGGAAATAGGCGAGACCGCGGCGACGGAAGGCCGCCTCGAGCAGGTGATCGGCCAACCCGGGGTTTTTGGCCAGAACGGGACCGTGCAGGTGGGTGCAGAACACCTCACCCATGGTCAGCCCCTCGATCTGCGGTCCACTCGCCGATGCATCCGCATTGCCGGTGCCATGGAGCACTCGGCCCAGCGGGCTCGCTTCGGCGCCGGCATAGTCGCGGGCGTGGTTCTCGAACCCGATCAGCCGCCCATACTTTGTCGACACGATGATATCGTCGGTGGCGCGCCGGGTGCGTGGCACCGCATGGCCGGCGACTAGCCCGAGGCCGTCGATCACCGTTCCATCGATGAGGTCGATCCCCCAGCTGAGCAGTTCCCAGCCGGTGCCGACAGCCATAATGGGCACGCCGGAATTCGACCAGACTCGCAGGTCCTCCACTACGGTACGGAGGGCATCCCTCGCGGGCAGCAGCGTAGCATCCGTTCCCGATCCGATCGACACCGCGTCGACGTGCTCGGGCAGGTCTGACCGGGTATGCACGTCGACCACTCGCGCTTCGCGGCCGCTCCACCGGGCCCGCTGGGCGAGCACTCGAGCGTTGCCGGCATCGCCGTTGGTGTCGAGGAGACGGGGCAGCAGCGAGATTACCGTGAAGGGGCGCTCGATCGACGTGGCGGTCATTTACGATTCCTCAACGTTGGAGACGAGGCCGAGGTGGGCGCGAGTGCGCCGCATGCCATCGGCCGAGAAGATTATCGTTTTCATTCCAAACACGGGATCCGGCAGCGCCAGGAAGGTATCCAGTGCGGTCGCGACGTCGGGTTCGATACGATCGACCGAGACTCCGTCGTAGGCCAGCTGCAGGGCGATGTCGTGCGCCTTCAGCCCGGAGGCGATCAGCACGTGACCGAGCCCCGAAGTATCGACCGGCCAGAAATATGAGGGATCCCGCACATCGGAGCCGATGATCACAATGATCTGCTCAGTGCCGGCCTCGAGGCTGTCGACGTTGAGCTGAAAGCTCGACGGGTTTTGCACGAGCACGAATTCGATCGCCTTACCGCCGACGGTGACGACTTCGCCGCGACCGAAAACGGCTGGCATTGCCGAGAGGGCGGCACAGGCGGTACCCGGGTTGAAACTCTCCCCCAGCGTGGCCTCGGCGGCGCCGAGCGCGGTCAGAGCATCAACGGCGTAGTGGATGCCGCGAGCCGGCAGTGCAATGCTGTGGCTGCCGCCGTCGGAAGGAAAATCAACTTTGGCAGTACGCCCCGCCATTCCGGTCAGTTGGAGTCCCGTTCCAGCGGGCAGACGCGATTGGGTGGTGTCGGCGTAGCCGAGGCCACGGGGGTGCTGAGTGAGAACGTCGGCGGTGACACCGTAGCGGGACAGTCGTACGCTCGGTTCGAGCCGGGCGCCGACATCGGCGAGGTAGCGGTCGTCGGCATTGAGAACCACGGTTTCGGTGGCGCGGGCAGCAATCTTCCCGAGCAGGGCCGAGACCATCTCGGAGTCGTGGAACCGGTCGATCTGGTCGACCATGACGTTGGTGAGGGCGACAACGCGTGGAGCCAGCGACCCGGCGATCAAGGCTCCGTGCCCTTCATCCATTTCGAGAACGGCGACGTCACCGGAGATGCGCCCGGTCAGGGTGACCCGTTCAAGCAGGGCGCTGGTCAAACCCTGGCTGATATTGGCCGTCGACTGGTTGGTGAACACGGTCAGGCCGTGCGCCCGCAGAATGGCGACGAGCATCTTGGTCGTCGTCGACTTTCCGCTCGAACCGGTCACGATGATCAGACCGAGCGGAAAGCCGTTGAGGGTGTCGGCCAAGAAACGAGGTGCGATGCGGTTTACGACGACGCCGGGGATGGCCGAGCCACCACCAGGTTTGCGCCAGCGGGCCAGAACCCGAACCGCTCGACCAATCAGAATCGCCGGAGCATACTTCACCGACTTCACGAGAGCAGGGTCACGATCCGGGACTGCCGTATCAACGCCACTCTTTACTCGAGGTAGTCGCGTAGGGACTGCGACCGGGACGGGTGGCGCAGCTTGGCCATCGTCTTGGACTCGATCTGACGGATACGCTCACGTGTGACGCCGAAGGTATCGCCGATCTGGTCCAGCGTCTTGGGCATGCCGTCGCCCAAACCGAAGCGCATGCGAATGACGCCGGCTTCGCGCTCGGAGAGCGAATCGAGGAGGCTCTCGAGCTGCTTTTGCAGCATCGTGAAACCGACTGCATCCGCTGGAACAACGGCCTCGGTGTCTTCGATGAGGTCGCCGAACTCGCTGTCGCCATCTTCACCGAGGGGGGTGTGCAGGGAGATCGGCTCGCGACCGTACTTCTGTACCTCGACGACCTTTTCCGGCGTCATGTCGAGTTCGCGGCTGAGCTCCTCGGGCGTGGGTTCGCGGCCGAGGTCCTGCAGCATCTGCCGCTGCACCCGGGCGAGCTTGTTGATGACCTCGACCATGTGCACCGGAATACGGATGGTGCGGGCCTGGTCGGCCATGGCTCGGGTGATCGCCTGACGAATCCACCAGGTGGCATAAGTGCTGAACTTAAAGCCCTTGGTATAATCGAACTTCTCGACGGCGCGGATGAGCCCGAGGTTGCCCTCCTGGATCAGGTCGAGAAACTGCATGCCGCGACCGGTGTAGCGCTTAGCCAGCGAGACGACGAGGCGGAGGTTGGCACCGAGCAGGTGGCTCTTGGCGCGGGCGCCGTCCTTGGCAACCCACTGCAACTCGCGGCCGAGAGCGTTCTTCTTCTCGACATCGGTCATGACCGACAGCTTGTCCTCGGCGAACAAGCCGGCCTCGATGCGCATGGCCAGTTCTACCTCTTCGGCAGCGTTCAGCAGGGCGACCTTACCGATTTGCTTGAGGTAGTCCTTGACCGGGTCGGCCGTCGCGCCGGTGATGGCACTCGAGTAGACCGGAACCTCATCGTCGTCGTCAACCAGCGACAGCACGAGAGCGCCGCTCGGCAGCGGCTCGTTCGAGGCTTGGCGCTTGGTGCCTTCGTCGTCTGAGTCGTCTTCCTCGCCGTCCGGCGCGGTGTCGACGTCGGCTTCATCGTCTTTCTTGACGACCTTGGACTTGGTGACGCGCTTCTTGGGAGCAGGCTTGTCGACGCCAGCTGCGGTGGCTGCGGACTTCTTCGTCGCGGCGGCCTTGGCTGCTGCAGCCTTGGTGACGGTCTTCTTGACCGCCGTCGTGGGCGTCTCGTCGGACGCCTCGGTCTTTACGGTGGTTGCCATTAGAGCACCTCTCATGCGGAGTCGTACCTGCTTCTGTGCGACCGGTGACGGTGCCAGATGCGTTTTTGGGCAGAACTTGGACCCATGTCAAGCCCAGGGATGGTCATATCAACACTGTAAGTTCCACACGGTGTAGACATACCCCGGACCAGAACGGGTCCTAGAAATAAGTATTGCACGGTTTATCTGGACGACAAGCCACACCACACACTATGATCGACCGTTACGTCGTTTCCAAGCCCGTGATAGTGCAACCCAGATAGGCGCCACTTCTATTCCCTCATCGCGGGAGAGCTGGCGACGGGTACGGCGGCGGGCGTGCAGCAGAAATCCGACGCCGACGCCGATCACGAGGTATTGCACCGAGAACGCCACCCGGAAGGCATCGAGGGCGTACAGGTCGCTGGCCGCTCCTCCGGCGACCTTCCATCCGTTCTGCAGGTCGAGCAGCAGCCCCACCAGGTACATCGTGACGAAACTCGCGGTGAACCCGCCGACGTTGACCACACCGTTGGCCGAACCGAGACTGCGTTGCGGGTTAAAGGTGCGGGCAAAATCAAAGCCGATAAGCGAACCGGGACCGCCAATGCCGAGGACCACGAGCAAAAGCACAATGGTCCAGAGTGGCGGAACACCGGGCCAGAGCAGAACGAGCGCCCAGGCGGCAGCGATACCCGCGACTATTCCCAGCACGATATTGCTGCGACGCAGGGGGTGGCGTGCCGTTAGCAGGCCGAGAATTGGTCCGAACACGAGCCCGGCCCCGACCAGCACGGTCAGCATGGCGGCAGCGAAAGCTGGCTCGTAGCCGAGGCCGAAGACCATGAACGGATAGCCCCAGAGCAGGCTGAACACGGTGCCGGCGGACTGCGTCACATAGTGCGACCAGAACCCGAGCTGGGTGCCTGGACGTTTGAAACTGTGTCGAAGCTGGGTCAACGCGATGGCCAGGCTGTTCGCCCTGACCTGCTCGGTCATGTCGCTGGGGCGGTCCCTCACGAAGATGATGACCACTATCAGGGCGACGACGGCGACGGAGGCGGCCGAGAGAAAGGCCGGCACCCATCCACTCGTGTGCAGCAGCCAGGCCAAGGGGACCGCGGACAGAACCTGCCCGAGCTGGCCGATGTTGCCCATCCACTGGGACAGCAGCGGAACGATGTGGCCGCTGAACCACGAGCTGATCAGGCGGATCATGGAGATGAAGATGGTCGCATCGCCAGCACCCACGAGAATACGCCCCACGACGGCAAGAGTAATGTCCGGTGCGAGCGCGAGGGTGACCTGCCCGGTCACCATGAGTGCGGTGCCGGTGATCATGAGCACGCGCGGCCCAAAACGATCGATCAGAACGCCGACCGGAATCTGCGCCGCGGCATAGACCAGGAGCTGCACAACCGCGAGGCTCGAGAGCACGGCAGCCGAGCCGCCGAAACGCTCGGTAGCTGCCACCCCCGCAATTCCCATCGAGGTGCGCTGGAGCACGGCAGACAGGTACGCGAACGATCCTATGACAAAGATCAGGGTGGATCGACGGGAGTTCACTCGTCCCAACTTACCGCGCTCAAGCCTGCCCCAGTTTGGGAATGCCCCCGTCGGTACCCGTCGTTAGGCCGACGGGCCGTCGTCGCGGCTGCGACGCAGAGCCAGGAAATTCTCCAGTTCAGCAGCGATTTCGTCGGCCGAGGGCAGTTCGCCGTCTTCGTCTGTCAGCGGTGACCGTAATGGGCTGCCTTCCATGTACGCGTCATAGCGCTGCTCAAGGGTGCCAACGAGCTTGGACAGTTCGGGGTTGTCCCGCACTTGGTCGTTGATCCGTGCGACGAACTCACGGTTGGCTTCGCGCAGGCGATCGGTGGGAAAGATCAACCCGGTCGACGCGCTTGTGCTTTCCAGCGCGCTCAACGCCGCCGCGGGAAATTCGGTATCGCCCAGGTAGTGCGGGACCAGCAAAACGTAGCCGACCGTTGAAGCGCCACGCTCCTGCAGACGAAATTCGAGCAGGTGAAGCACGTTGGCCGCAACCTGGGTGTGTGGGCGCCACACCGAACGGTTCTCGATCAGGTCGGAGCGATTGCCGCTGACGGTCACACCGATCGGGCGGGTGTGTGGAACGGGCATCGGAATGGCATGCACCCAGGTGGTCGAAGCAACGGTGAACCGATCCACCAGTTGCATCACAGCGGCCGTGAATTGCTCCCAGCGAAAGTCGGGCTCGAACCCGGCCAGGAACAAGAACGGCTGTCCGATCTCGTCACGAGCCAGATAAAGGCGCAGTGACGGCGGCTGATAGTCGGTCAAGTGGTCCTGATCAAAGTAAATGATCGGGCGCCTCGCTCGGTAGTCAAGCAGAGCGTCCGTATCGAAGGACGCGACGACGGTGTGCTCGAGATTGGTGAGGAGATAGTCAGTGAATTGCGCGACCGCTCCACCGGCATCCGCAAAGCCGGTCAGGCCCGCGACCAGGTGTAATCCCTCCGAAACGCCATCGGCGTCCGAGGTCAGTTCGTACAGCTCAGCAGGGTCTAGCATGCTTTAACTCTAATCCGCACTGCCGGTTTTAGGTGGCTTCTGACGGAGTGCCGAGAGCGAACACCTCGCCCACTCGCACTGCCGGCCACCGGCGATCCTTCTCCCGGTGGCTACCATCGAAGTATGACCGTTCCTACCCTGTCCCTGTCCACCGAGTCCGCCATCGACTCTCCCGCCGCGATTGTCATTGTCGCTGCCCAACAAACGGATGACGGTGCGCGCCTCATCGCGACCGGAAGCGACACACTGATCGCCGCCATCACATCCCAGCTTCCGCTCCTCGGCGTGACCGGCGCCCGCGATGAGGTCGTACGGCTGGTCACCAACGACGATTCACCGCGCTCGATCGCGATCGTAGGACTTGGACGGACCGTCGACACCGACGCTTTGCGGCACGCTGCCGGTTCCGCTGTACGCCAGCTGACCGGCGTCGCCGCGTTAGCCTTCGCCATTTCGCTGACCGATGCCGATCAGGTCGAGGCCGTGCTCGAGGGCGCAGCTCTCGGCGGCTACTCCTACACCGCGTACCGACACAGCTCGCTCGCCGCGGCCAAGCTGCCGGCGTCGAGTGTCGTCGTGCACACCTCGATCATGGCGCCCAACGCTATTGCGCGGTCCAGCGCAAACGCCGAGGCGATCCGCCTGGTCAAGGACCTCGTGAACATGCCCCCGCTTGATCTGTACCCCGAGTCGCTCGCCGCGGCCGCGGTCGAAGCAGCCACCGGCCTCCCGATCGCCGTCACAGTCTGGGACGAGCAGCAGCTGGTCGCCGATGGTTTCGGCGGCATCGCTGGAGTCGGTGCAGGCTCGACCCGCCCGCCACGCCTGGTCAAGCTCAGCTACACGCCGAGTGGAGCCGGCAAGCACCTGGCGCTCGTCGGCAAGGGCATCACCTTTGACACCGGCGGACTCTCGCTCAAGCCGCCGGCATCCATGGTGGGGATGAAATACGACATGACCGGCGCAGCCACGGTGCTCGCAGTCGTGCTCGCCGCGGCGCGGCTGGAACTGCCCGTGCGAATCACTGCCTGGATGTGCATTGCCGAAAACATGCCCTCCGGTTCGGCCATCCGTCCCAACGATGTGCTGCGCATGCGCGGCGGACGCACTGTCGAGGTGCTCAACACGGATGCCGAGGGCCGCCTCGTACTCGCCGACGGTCTCGTCGCAGCAGCAGAGGAACAGCCCGACGCCATCATCGACGTCGCCACCCTGACCGGAGCCGCCGTGGTCGCCCTCGGCACCCGGTATTTCGGCATCATGGGCGACGATACCCTGGTGCAACGGGTCCTCGCAGCCAGCGCTGCCGTTGGCGAGGCAGCCTGGCCGATGCCGTTCCCCGATGAGCTGCGCGCCACCCTCAACTCCGATGTGGCCGACATCGCCAACGCCAAGATCGGCAGCACTGCCGGCGGCATGCTGCTCGCGGGGGTGTTTCTGAGGGAATTCATCGGAACGGATGCCGTCGGAACGACGATCCCGTGGGCTCACCTCGACATTGCCGGGCCGGCCCAGAACTCGGGAACGGGGTGGGGATTCACCGCCGCCGGACCGACCGGGGTAGCTGTCCGGGCCCTGCTTCGACTGGCCGAGGACTTTTCACGCCCGTAGTACAGTCGTAGGGGCAAGAAAAAGCTTGTCAAACCACGTGGCCGTTCAGCACAATTTCATCGGCCGTCGTGACAAAGCGTTAAGCGCGAGGGAGTAGCTGAGTGTCGGAACAGAACTTTGACATTGTCGTTCTCGGTGGCGGAAGCGGTGGATACGCAGCAGCGCTGCGGGCCGTGCAGCTGGGATTCACCGTTGGTCTGATCGAGAAGGGCAAACTTGGCGGCACCTGCCTGCACGTCGGCTGCATTCCGACCAAGGCTCTCCTGCACTCGGCCGAGGTCGCCGATGTTAGCCGCGAGTCGGCCAAATACGGTGTCAAGACCTCGTTTGAGGGCATTGACATCGCTGCGGTCACCGCGTTTCGCGAGGGCATCGTCGCGAGCAAGTACAAGGGGCTGCAGGGCCTGGTCAAGGCTCGCGGCATCACCGTGATCGAGGGCGAAGGCCATCTCGTCTCCCCCACGACCGTTCAGGTCGGCGAGGATACGATCGTCGGCAAGAACGTCATCCTCGCGACCGGCTCCTACTCCCGTTCGCTGCCGGGCCTCGAGATCGGCGGCCGCGTCATCACGAGCGAGACCGCTCTGGCCCTGGACTACGTGCCCAAGAAGGTTGCCGTGCTCGGCGGCGGCGTGATTGGTGTCGAGTTCGCGAGTGTCTGGAAGTCCTTTGGCGCCGACGTAACGATCATCGAAGCCCTCCCGCACCTCGTTCCCAACGAAGAAGAGTCGATCTCGAAGCAGCTGGAACGCGCGTTCCGCAAGCGCGGGATCGAATATTCCCTCGGCATCCGTTTTCAGAGTGTCACGCAGTCGGACGCTGGCGTCGTCGTTACCTTAGAAAACGGTGCGACCGTCGAGGCCGACCTGCTGCTCGTCGCCGTCGGCCGCGGCCCGGTCACGGCCGGACTCGGCTTCGATGAAGTCGGCGTCACCATGGATCGCGGCTTCGTCATTACTGACGAGCGTCTCGCCACGAACATCCCCGGCGTCTACGCCGTCGGCGACATCGTTCCCGGCCTGCAGCTGGCCCACCGTGGTTTTCAGCAGGGAATCTTCGTCGCAGAAGAAATCGCCGGCCTGAACCCGATCCTCGTCGAGGACATCAACATTCCCAAGGTCACCTACTGCGACCCTGAAGTTGCCTCCGTCGGCTACAGCGAAGCGAAGGCTGCGGACAAGTTCGGTGCCGAGCAGATCTCGACCTATGAGTACAACCTCGGTGGCAACGGCAAGAGTTCGATTCTCGGTACCGCCGGGTCGGTCAAGCTCGTTCGGGTGAAGGACGGTCCCATCGTGGGCATCCACATGATCGGTGCCCGTGTCGGCGAACTCATCGGCGAAGGCCAGCTCGTTGTGAACTGGGAAGCGTACCCGGAGGACATTGCCCCGTTCCTGCACGCCCACCCGACGCAGAATGAAGCGATGGGTGAGGCCTTCCTGGCTCTCGCCGGCAAACCGCTTCACGCGATGTAGTCGGATACCTGTTCTTATCCCATTTTCAGACATACAAACGGTTTTGAAGGAGACATGCGCATGAGCGAATCCGTCAGCCTCCCGGCACTCGGAGAGAGTGTCACAGAGGGCACGGTCACCCGCTGGCTCAAGAACGTGGGCGACCGCGTGGAGGTCGACGAGCCGCTGCTCGAGGTATCGACCGACAAGGTGGACACGGAAATTCCGTCCCCGGTCGCCGGCATCATTGAAGCCATCCTGGTGCAGGAAGACGAGACCGTCGAGGTCGGAACGCCGCTCGTGACAATCGGCGACGGGTCCGGCGCAGCTGCTCCAGCAGTCGAGGCACCCGTCGAGGCACCCGTCGAGGCACCCGTCGAGGCTCCCGCAGCCCCCGTGGAAGAGGTGGTTGCCGCACCGGTCGGCGCACCCGCACCCGCACCCGCACCGGTCGCCGCACCCGCACCCGC
>NZ_PJJK01000083.1:0-34789 GCF_002929785.1 Cryobacterium sp. Y62
CCAGCTGCTGAACAGAATCTGCTCAAACTGATCCCCTAAAAAATCCCACACATCAAAACCTCTTCGCTTCGATCACACATCGAACCCACCGCCACAACCGAAGGCGCCAATGCCGAACTGGATAGAACACGGGCCAAGAACCCGAGGCAAGGTGCCGGTGAAGGCTGACGGGAGATGAAGGGACTAGTCTTGCACGGCAACTCTCCCAGACGCGCAGCGAGACGTCACGGTTCCATCACATGCTGCGCCCGTCAAGTCGTTGGGACAATCTGATGTGTTTTTCTTCTTCGCGGCTGCCGTTTGGCGGATGTCGCGGCCTGCGGTTACCCTGTGAGGTGCGCCGAGTGAGTGCCCGTAGTGCTCCGACGAACGACAACGTTGCAGGGCACCCGTTAGGAAATGACGCAGCGGAATCCGGTGTTGCCGGTTGTTGAATCTGGGCTGAGGCCTTGCCTGGCCGATACCCGGTAGCGTCGGCAGTACGACTCGTGGCAGAGGAATGACCCGCCCTTGGCGACTCGGTTCTGGCCGGGCGTGAACCAGTCCGAGCACCATTCCCAGACGTTGCCGGTCATGTTGAAGAGTCCGTAGGCGTTGGGTTCGAATGATCGCGCTGGTGCGGTCGCGTACCATCCGTCCGCTTCGCTGTTGCTCGATGGAAAAGTTCCCTGCCAGACGTTCATGCGGTGCTGGCCGCCGGGTTCTCGGTCGGACCCCCACGGAAAATTCTGCTGCACGAGCCCGCCGCGGGCTGCATACTCCCATTCGACCTCGGTGGGCAGTCGGCCTTTGATCCACGTTGCGTATGCGTTGGCGTCATTCCAGCTCACGTGCACGACCGGGTGCTCGGGGAGCGCGGCCAGGCGGCCGAGTGGTCCGCCTGGCAAGTTCCAGGTGGCGCCTTCAATTTGACGCCACCAAGGAGCCTGCACGGCTCCGCGCGTCGGCGGAAACACGTCGGGCAGCTCGCCGGCGAAGACGAACGACCAGCCGTACCGTTCGGCGTCGGTGCGATACCCGGTTGCGGCGATGAAGGCACCGAACTGGGTGTTGGTGACCGTTGTGGTCTCGATGCGGAACGCGCCGACCGTCACAGTGCGCGCCGGCCCCTCACCATCGTCGGGGTAGGCGAGCGGGTCATCGCTGCCCATTGAAAATGCGCCGCCGGGCAGGTTCACGGCGTCACCCAACGTGCCCCGTCCGGCCTCGTTCTCGGTGAGCGGAGGCCCGGTTCTGGCCCCCGCAGACCTGTCGCCTGCTGGCAGTCTCTCTGCGCTCGGGCTGCAGCAGTGCCCGCTCACTGGTGGGCCAGAACGTGCCGTGTTATGTCCTCTTCGGTGCCAGTCACGGCATCCTCGAGCACGTCGATACGGACGAAATTTATCTCTCCGGTGAAGCCGTTGTCGAGCGGTAGGTAGTCCTCGGTCACCGGGGTGCCAAGGTCGACGCCGATGTTAAGTGTCTCGTCGAAGGAGAAGTAGTACGCCGTGGTGCGGTCGATGCGTCCGGAGCCGATGATAGTGTCCCCGTCGAGCAGGGTGATCGTTGCACCCCGACCGAGGCCGCCCCCGTCATAGTCAAAGTGCATCTGCAGTTCGTGGGCGCCGGCGGCGAGTGTCGTCATGGAGCGAACGGTGAATCGGTAGGTGCCGTAGCAGTTGTACGCGTAGGTGAGCACGCCGTCCAGGCAGTACAGGGACCAGCCGCCGAAACGACCGCCCTGGGCGATGAGGACCCCGGACACGGTGTCGGCCAGGTCGCTGGGTATCACGATACTTGCGGTGATCGTGTGCGAACGATTCTTGGTGTTCATCGTGGTTTCTTCGGTGAAGCGGCCCATCCCGGCCGTGTACGTCATCGAGTCCTTACCAGCGAGCAGGTCGATGCGTCCGGCGAGGAACGGGTTCTCCCGCTCCGTGACTCGGTCGTCGAGTGGGAACACTTTGTATTTGGTGGCCTCGGTCACGAAAATTGCCTGGAGCTCTGCGAGTTTTTCGGGCAGCGCGGCCGCGAGGTCGTGAGCCTGAGTCCAATCGATGGATGTGTCGTACAGCTCCCAGACGTCGTCCTCGAAAGCGGGCAGACCGTCGGGCAGCATCAGCCACGGGGTGCCGTGCCGTGTGACGGCCATCCAGCCCTCGTGGTAAATGCCTCGGTTGCCGCACATTTCGAAGTACTGGGTGGTGTGTTGGTCGGGCGCCTCGGCGTCGGCGAAGGTGTAGAGCATCGAGGTGCCCTCGATCGGGCTCTGCGTGATCCCGTTGACACTCTCTGGCGCTGGCAGCCCGGTCGCTTCGAGGATCGTCGGCAGGATGTCGATGACGTGGTGGAATTGGTGCCGCACCGTGCCGGCGGCCGTGTCCTTGATCTTGTCGCCCCAGCGCAGGATCATACCGTCACGGGTGCCGCCGAAGTGGCTGGCGACCTGCTTGGTCCACTGGTACGGGGCGTTCATGGCCAACGCCCAGCCGACCGGGTAGATCGAGTAGGTCGTCGCATCGCCGAAAGAGTCGAGCCTTTTGGCCATATCGGCGGTGTTGTCGGGGATGCCGTGCCCGACGAGGTGCTCGTGCAGGGTGCCTTCGATTCCGCCCTCACCCGAGGCGCCGTTGTCGCCGAGCAGGTACACGATAAGGGTGTTATCGAGTTCGCCGAGGCGTTCGAGTTCGTCGATGAGGCGGCTGACCTGAGCATCGGTGTGCTCGGCGAAGCCGGCGTAGGTCTCCATGAACCGGGCCGCCACGGCGCGAGCCTCATCGTCGAGATCGTCCCAGGACGGCACGCCCTCGGCCCACGGGCCGAGCTCGGCGTCGGCGGGAACGAGGCCGAGGCGCTTCTGGCGTTCGAGGGTCTGCGTGCGTTGCACGTCCCATCCGCCGTCGAACTGGCCACGGTACTTCTCGATCCATTCCGGGGCCACGTGGTGCGGGGCGTGGGTTGCACCAAACGCGAGATAGGTATAAAAAGGCCTGTCGGGGGTCAGGACGTTCTGCGTGCGGATCCAGGAGATGGCGTGATCGGTGAGGTCTTCGGAGAGGTGGTAGCCGTCTTCGGGACGCCGCTCAGGCACGACGGGCGTCGTGCCGTGGAACAACTGCGGGTACCAATGGTTCATTTCAGCGCCCATGAAGCCATAGAACTCGTCGAACCCTTCGCCGGTGGGCCAGCGGTCGAACGGGCCGGAGAGGCTCACCTCACGGGCGGGGGTCTGGTGCCATTTGCCGAAGGCCGCGGTGCTATAGCCGTTGCCACCGAGAATCTGCGCGGTCGTCGCCGCGCTCGAGGGGCGGTAGCCGTTGTAGCCGGGAGACGAGGTGGCCATTTCGGTAGTGCCTCCCATTCCCACGGAGTGGTGGTTGCGGCCGGTGAGCAGAGCCTGCCGGGTCGGCGAGCACAGCGCGGTCACGTGGAAGCGGCTGTAACGCAGGCCTTCGTCGGCGAGACGCTGAGCGGTGGGCATCACGCACGGTCCGCCGAACGGTGAGGAGGAGCCAAAGCCCATGTCGTCGATCACGACGACGACCACGTTCGGGGCGCCATCGGGCGGCAGCAGTGCCTCGACCGGCACACCATTCTCTCGAATCGGGTCGGGAAGAGGAAGCACGTTTCGAGACGCGGGAGGTCGCTTCATAGAGGCTCACAATCTGTTGCGAAAGGCGGCGGCGTGTGGGCAACCTCAACACGAGGCTGCGCAGAATCGGACCGGCTGGTGCCACGGTCGGTGCCGTTCAGGTGGAGTGCCGTTCAGGTGGGGTGCCGCGGCCGATTCCGGTTGAACTCCGGATGCCCAGCTCGAACAAAAGTGTCCGGCGGCAAGAATCCCCACTTGCTGCAGAGTACCCCAGACTCGATCACGGCAGTGCATTTGTGGATGCGTGCTTATCTCGAACCTGCGCACCTCAGTTGAATCAGGTTGACACATGCGAACCGTATTGACCGCAGGACCGCAGAAAGATCGAGCGGTTCATAACACCGGCAACTCCCCATTCCCCACCGAGGTTACTACCGCCCGCGATAAACGTGGTCTGTGATTTTTAAGGCTCTGCGACGGCATTTTGTTCATGCTAGATGGCGGCGTCAGGTTATGCCGATCCCGATCCAGTGTTGTGGATCACAATGAACGAGCTTGAGACCATAACCGACGACGTCATCGAAGCCGCCGCAAGCATCCTCGCCATCGGGAACTCAAGACACAAAGTGATCACAGAACGCCGCCACCGACCGGCGACGTCCACAGTCAACGTGGAAGCGCCGGCAGGCTTCCGGTGGCGCGGTTCGCAGAAATCTGCACCGGCTCGGACTTGGGAACGTGCGCACCGACGTCCAGAGCGGCAATGTTGCCTTCTCGTCGCGCTGGTCGGCGGATGCCGCGCGCATGGCGCTTGAGATCGCGCTCACCGACGACCTCAGCCTGGTGACGTGCGGAACATGAACACGGTGACGACGCTTGTCACTGTCGCGTGGGGCATCCCTGCGGTTGATTTGCTTGCTGGGTCGCGAACGCATCGGAATCCGATGTGCGTCGTGGCCGAGTCGTCGGACTGGTGCGACCGTGCGGCGGGACGATACCGCAAGCAGTACTCGGGGGACCAGAGGTGCGAGCCGCTCTTGAGTACCCGACCAGCGCCCGGGCCGGCGGTGGTCGGGCTGCAGAACAACTCGACGGCGTGGTATGCCGCGTCGACCATGGGGTGGATGTCCATTCCTACATGTGGCCGGTCATGTCGACGAGTCCAGACCCGTTCGGCGGGAAGCGGCCCACCGGTGAGGTTGCCACCCAACCGGGCACTTACGTGTTGCGATAGGGAACGCGCCCTGCCAGGTGTTGGTCTTCAGTGGTCTCTCGCCCTGCGGCTCCTCACCCCAGACGAAAGGCGCGCCGTCCAGACCGCCGCGTGCCGCGAATTCCCATTCTGCCTCCGTCGGCAGTTTCTTCCCTGCCCATTCGGCGTAGCGCGTCGCGTCCTCGAAGCTGACCGGGACGACCGGATGCCCATCCTGCCGTCGATCATGCTGTCCGGGCCCGCGGGCGTGCGCCAACAGGCTTCGGTGACCCAGCGCCACCACTGCCGCCAATCGCCCAGGGTAACGGGGCCGAGCATTGGCGTGAAGACGAGGGAGCTCGGTGCGGTGTTGAGGTTGTCCGCTCCGGGAAAATCTGCGGGGTCTAGCTCGCGCTCCGTGACGGTTAGGTAGCCGGTCTCGTCGACGAATCGCGCGAACTCGCGGTTGGTCACGGCTGCCCGATCGATCGCGAAGGGGCCGACGGTTGCCTCGATCACCGGGGATCCCCCGGGGTAGAACGCCGTCGAACCCATCCGGAACGAGCCGCCCGCGAGCTCGACCATGTCTACACCCATCCCGCCAAGACCTCCGACCGGGCGACGACGAAGACGAGTGCGGCGAGCCCGATCAGCAGGGCGACGAGCGTTACCGCCGCCACGGCCCTGCCCTCGCTGATGGCCGCGGTCGGGTTGTTCACCAGTGCCCGCGTGGCCCGATGGTAGCGAATCGAGCTGAGCGCATAAGCACCGCCGACGAGTGCGAGACCGGGCACCCCGACCAGCAGCGCCATCAGCGGGTCGGCTATGGCGCCGAACCGAATCGAGACGGCGACTCCCAGCGCGAGCACGAGGCAGGTGCGACGCCACGCAAGGAGCGTGCGCTCCGGCTGCAGCCCCGACTCGAAAATTCGCATCCCGCTCACACCAGCAGGCTCCCGACGATGACGCCGACGATTGCGATGGCCGCACCACTGGTGATCACAGCACCGATGGCGAGGCCCGGCAGCGGCTGCACCATCCGCATGGACCGCTCGGTTGCGGCCCACGACCACCAGGCGTGCACGATCGACACCAAGCCTAGGGCGATGAAGATGAGTGCGGAGGCGAGGCGGAGCTCGGCCTGGATCGGGGCATCCAGCGCTTCTAGCGCGACGCCAGCGAGCAGCAACGCGAGCGAGGTACGAATCCAGGCCAGAAAAGTGCGCTCGTTGGCGAGGCTGAAGCGCGGATCGGGCTCGTCACCCAGCTCGAAGACCCCGCGCGGGAACCGTGATCTCATATCTTCAGAGCATATCGGTGGGGCGTGGCTGGTCTGGGTGCGGTGCGTCGCCCACTGCGACCTGCGCCGTCCACAAGGCCACCGCCATCCGCGTCTGGACCTCCTGGTAGTCGGGGCGCTCGGCCACATTAACCATCTCGTCGGGGTACGTTTCTATCGGCTTAATTTTGCCGAGTCCTCGCCGCCGCCGATTCTCTTCACGGTCGGGTTTGCGCAAACTCTTCCTCGACCATTTGCCACTCATGAGAAAACAAATTGACGAGTTCCCGTTGACGGTTCTCTAGAACGGCAGTAGTCCAATCCGGCGCACGGCAGCTTGACACCCAAGTTGACTTTTTAGCAACGGTCGCCACGGGTTGTTTCGGCTGACTACGAGATGTTGCGCCCCACCTGGTCGTCATGGTCGACGACGATGCGCAGATCGTTGCCGGGCAGCAGGTGGCGGAGTTGTTGCGGGTGTCACGCGCACGCTTGAACAGTGGGGGCAGGCGCGTTCCGGGCCGCATTTGTCATTTTCCGTTCACGTCTGCACAGCGACCCGCGTGTTTTCCGGGGTTGTGCAGGCGAGTGTTGAGCACTGGCTATTCCGTTCACCCCTGCACTAGAGGGCCTTTTGCTCACTACTCCTCTGCACAATCAAAAGGGAGACGGAGTGGACGCGAAATCGGTACGTTGTGCTGAGCCCGGCACGTTGATGATAATGCCGGATGTTCTGTGGGATCGCACGAAGAGAGTGTCGGTGATTATTGCGCCGTTGTCGGCACGTGCGATCGTCGGCAGGGCAGCCCGTCGATGCGGCGTGCTGTGGTCGCGCAGCCCGGTCAAGTTGAATACCATTACCGCTCTAGAGGCCAACTGAGCAGGAAAGACTTCGTCTATCGATCTTCGAGCCAATTGTGCAGGCGTGTAGGGACATTTGTGTAATCGTGAACGGGAAATGACATCATGGAGGGCTGACATTTTCCGAAGTCGTCTGCACGAGTGAAATGACTCTTCGAGGCTGCGGCACTGAGAACGGGTCCCTGTGCTGGCTTGCTACTTGTGGTCAGATGATGCCAAGCATTTCGATCGCCGCAGCCCAGGGATAACCCTCGATGGCTTTCTCAAAAGTCGGTGCCGCTACCCGCTCAGCGAACACCTTCTTCGTGGTCATGTCGAATAAGTGCATTGCGCACATATTGGTCGCCGGCTCGATGAAGAACTCCAAGCGCACGGCGTGGTTGTCGATGGATCCAAACACGACCGCGCCGAATGGCCCGGCCGGCTGCGCCATGGAAGTTACGAACTCGGCGCCGCTGTGAGCTAGTTGAGCGTTGATGAGTGCGATGAGCGGTTCTGTGTCCCGCATGGTCACCACGTTCACCTGTTGTCACTGGGGAGGGAGATTACTGGTGGTGCTCTGGCTTGCTGTTGCGCGCTCGACGGCTGAGGCTCACACCCATTGTGCGGTGAGTGCCGCAGCCCTCCCATTCGACGTACACAGCCCGTGGAGTCCACGCCAGGGCTAGGCCATGCACTTGGTCGGCGGTGGCCGGGTATCTCACCCACGCGCGTACCGAGGTGGGGGCGCTGGCTAGGACTGCTGGCAGTCCACCCAGCTCCGCGTCGGTGAGGCTATAGGGACGCAGAATAAACGCGCCCCCGCGATCAGGCTCAATCTGCTTAAGAGTGTCGGCGAGCACCGTCCTGTGCTGGCTCTGGGCGCTGAGAGGCGTCTCGTTCGGTCCCATAATTCCATTAGAACATAAGTACTAATACGATGGAATACCGGACAGGTTCGTCACGCTCACGCGTGGCAGAAGCGGCCCATTTACGTCGAGAAGGAACACAAGGGGAAATGCTGCAGCAGACAGAGCCACGCACGGTGCCGACTCACCGCAGCAGAGCCCACCCGAAGCGTCGAAGACTAGAAATGCCCTGTCGACGCAGCGCGCCAGCGCGCTGGAGAACTCCGCGGTCAGGTCGTCGGCATGGTCGAGCACTTTGGCCAGCAGTTGACTGCTCTCGTCGAGGGGCTGCGAACCGTCGCCGACCCGGACGCCGCAGAAGCGCAGATTGAATCTGTCACGACAGAGACCGCCGAACGCGTTGCCGCCTCAACAGCACGAGCGCGCCTGACGTGGGAGGAACGCGGCGGCGCCGGAGAACCCATCACGGTCGCCACAGAGCCAATATCCGTGCTCGCGTGGGTGCGATACCCGAAGATCAGCACCCACGTCGACGACCAGGCACTCGCCTGGACCCGCCGCGCTGTCTACGTTGAATGGTAGAACAGAGGAGTGCATCGCACGTGGGTCTGGGCATCCGCGGTCGACCGGCTGAAACGTCAAATCTCGGCGAGAGAGTCGAGGTCCCTATTCTGTGCGAGGCCAAACCGTCACGTATAGCGTTTCGCTTGGTATGTGCGGCATGAGGTGCCGCGTGTTGGGAGCGGCAGAACGCACGGCAGTCAAATCATGGCTGGGCTTCTTCCCCCGTCGGTGTCGGCCACAGCTCGGGAAATTGGTCTCTCGGAAGGAGTATTTCTCCTATCTTCGACATGGCGTCGCTCATCTTCTGCCAGTCTCCGCGCCGCATTAGGTGCTCGTGCGTCGGATTCCCTGGGGCGGCCAGAAGGAAGTCGTCAACGTACTTGCTCAGCGTCCGGTAAGAGTCCGCCACGCCTCGGGCGTCTGACACGCTCCAGCCCTGAAGGTCGTCTGTCGATTTCCCGTTCTCATGGGGGGAAGCCCGACCATTATTGATTCCCCAGTGAATGCCCGGCTGAGAACCCCTTTCCCAACGGGCATGGACGAGAAAGTTTCGCATCGGGCGAAGAGCATTGGCAGCCTTTACGAGCGTGACTAACTTCTCAATCTGGAGTTCACTGAGACTTCGGTTGTAGCGAGCTGCTCGCATGCAGGAGGTCAGGACGTTCGATAGGTCTTCACCCGCTGCAAGCACACGACCGTATGGAGAATCAATCAAATAGCAGAACAAGTCCCTGACTCGCTCTTCAAGGTTGGCGCTTTCGCCTGCAACGCTTCCAATTGCCGCGAGCATTGCCTGCGTTGGGAGAGATCGCTTGTTCATCTGGCCAGCGTACGGGGTCGCCTAGCAGCGCTTGACGTACCGGAACCGGCGCGTCATCCCCGTCCGCGGCGGGCGGCGCGTCCCCTACGACGTGGGGTGTGACGATTTGAACCAGTGTGGATTTGGCCCGTAAGATCTCACGGCGGCGGCTGTTGGGACTGGCTCGGCGCGACTATATCGCCCAGCGTGCGTGACGAAAAGGCCACCTCATCGGCCAAGATGGAGGTGTGCCACGCATATTTGACAACACCACGTCCGACTCACGACTCGGAACGCATCTGCGAGCGACCCTCCAAGACTTTGACCGCGTTGATGTAGCCACGGGCTATTTCAATCTCAGGGGGTGGGCCGAATTTGACGAAATCATTCGTGAAAAGGAGGTGGGGGAGAGGCCGGTCGCCAGAATCCTTATTGGCATGATGACTGGCAGTCCTGAACAGGAATCTTTGGACTCGCTTCAAGCAGAGGTAGATGGCAACCCTCAACAGGATGCCGATGCTGAGACCGCGCGATCACGCCGGGCAGAACTCGTCCAACACCTTCGGCTTCAGCTCATGCGCGGAGTCCCTAATACAAAGGACCGCGCAACTCTGGCTTCCCTTCGTGATCTCATCGTTAGCCAGAGGGTCGAGATCAAGGTATTTGCCAAGCGACCGCTGCATGGCAAGACCTATATTTTTCACCGCAACGACCTGAACAACCCGATTTTGGGTTTTGTCGGTAGCTCAAATCTTACATATCCAGGCCTCAATACGAACCTCGAGCTCAACGTGGATGTAACCGATGCATCTGCCGGTGGGAAAGATCTTGCGGCCTGGTTCACAGCCCGATGGGAAGACAAATTTAGCTGGCCGGTAACCGAAGAAATCATTGACTTGATTGATGGTTCATGGGCGGCCCCGACCCCTCGGCCGCCATACGAAGTGTTCCTGAAGGTCTGCTACGACCTCTCGCGTGATGTCCGTGAAGGCCTTGCCGAATACTCGCTTCCGAGCGAGATAGGCGCAGACCTATTGGCTTACCAGTCAACAGCCGTTCGCACTTTGGCTCGGCGAGTCGTCAGCAGAGGCGGGACCATGTTGGGTGACGTCGTAGGACTTGGGAAAACCATCACCGCAGTCGCCGTGGCCCTCATGCTCCGCGAAGAACACGGAATGCTGCCAATCGTTGTGTGCCCCAAAAACCTTGTCAGCATGTGGAAGAGCTACTTCGACAAGTACGACCTGCATGGCGAAGTGATCTCATACTCCACAGCACACAATGATCTTCCCAAGCTCGGCCGATACAAATTCCTCATCGTCGACGAGTCGCACACTTTGCGCAACCCGCTGCGCCGGGACTATCGAGCTGTCGAGGAGTATGTCGAGCGAGTGGGCGCCAAGGTCCTCTTGCTGACGGCGACGCCGTACAACCGGAAGTTCGAGGATGTCGCCAACCAGCTCAATATCTTCATCCAGGACGACGAAGACCTCGGAATCGCACCCGTAAACGCGCTGCGTGTGGACCCCAGGCTTCGCGACAGAGTCTCGGGCAAGATCACGACTCTCGATGCGTTCCGAAAGTCGCAAGACCCGGACGATTGGAAGCGACTCATGAGCGAACATCTCGTTCGCCGCACGCGTTCATTCGTCAAGAACAACTTCTCGGAGGCTGCAGAGGATGGATCAAAGTTCCTCAGGTTTGTCGATGGGTCAACATTCAGATTTCCGGACCGAAAAGCGATTCCGATCGATCACATTTTTGGCGAAGACGACCCCGCGCGGCACATGGTTGACGATGTGACTTTGACTACGCTTGACCAACTGCAGCTCCCGCGGTACCAACTTGCAAGCTACTTGGCCCCGGGAGTCACCCATTCGCCCTCGGAGCGCGTGTTCGTGGACAACCTCACTCGCGGTGGAGGCAATGTTGCAGGTTTCGTCCGCACCACACTTTTCAAGCGCTTGTCATCAGGCGGGTATGCCTTTGAAATCTCTCTTCGCCGCCACGTTGCACGCAACGAACTTTTTATCTATGCCATAGACAACGGCTTGGCCCTCCCCACTGGAACAATCGACCAGAAGGACCTGCTCGACGACGACGACATCACCGAATACGAAGTGGAAGATGCGGAGGGAGTCGGGGATTTCACCGGAAAACGATACGCGGCGCTGGTCGAACTCAACCCGGAATATGTCACATGGGTCCGGCCCGAACTATTCACCGAGTCACTCCGAAACCTCCTTGAGCAGGACACGGACGGGGTCCGAGCCCTGCTCGATCTCTATGGGCCTTGGAGCTCGGATCGAGACTCCAAGCTCCACCGGCTCGTGGCACTCCTCAATGATGAGCATCCCGGGGAGAAGGTACTCATCTTCACCGAGTACAAGGACACGGCAATTTATCTCGCAACTGCCCTGAGAACGCTCGGAATTGAGGGCGTCGAAGCGGCGACCGGGGATTCCAAAAGTCCAACGGCCCTAGCGATGCGGTTTGCTCCAGAATCCAACTCCATGATCCAACAGGGAGATAGGGGAGAGGGGATTCGGGTGTTGGTCTCCACCGACGTCCTCAGTGAAGGGCAGAACCTTCAAGACGCGCATATTGTCGTTAACTATGATCTGCCGTGGGCTATCGTCCGGCTCATCCAGCGCGCCGGCCGTGTGGATCGTGTGGGTCAGAAATCTCGTGAGGTTCTGCTCTACTCGTTCTTCCACGATGCGCTGAACGGCGTGCTCTCTCTCCGCACGCGGATCGCTGACCGCCTGCATCAGAATGCCGAAGCATTCGGGTCTGACGAGGTTTTTTTTGGAACGCAGGACGAGGTGAAAATCCTAACGGATATGTACCACGGCGTTGTTGACGATGGCGACGACCAAGATGAGGTGGATGCGGCCAGCCTCGCCTATCAGTATTGGCACGAGGCGGAGGAGCGAGATCCCGACCTTGCTGATCGCATTAAGCGATTGCCCGACATGGTCGATGCAACCAGGTTGCAACGGGTGACTGAAGCTAGCACTGGGGTGATCTGCTACGTTCGCACCGAGGGCGGCATTGATGGCTTCGGACGACTCGAGCCCGGTGGAGAGCCCGAACTTCTAACCGGCATCGAAGCCTTGCGCTTCTTCGAGGCAACTCCCGAAGAGCCTGGCCTCCAACGGCGCGACGACCACGATGCCATTATCAGTGACCTCGTGCGAGGCCCCTTAGCGACTCCGACGAATGCAGCCGGCCGGCTACGTGGCGTTAGTAGGCAGTTATGGCAGCGCCTTGGCGACAGCCTGCTCGATTTCGGCCCCGAACCTCGAGAAGCCATTGACCTCATCTACCAGCACCCGCTGACCGCCGAAGCAGAGCGCCGACTTCGGCAGGCAATCAGAAACGGAACCAATGACGATGACCTGGCCACGAGAGTGATGCTCCTACACAGAGATGGCCGTCTGGTCGTCGAGTCCAGGAGCGGGAACGACCCGATCAGGATTGTGAGCACAATGGGGGTCGCCAAACCGTGACCGATAACCTACTTACCCTTGTCGACATCGCCGACTTTCGGACCCTATTCATCGAGGAACTCGGCTGGTCCAACCCCGACGTCGCATCCCGTGAGATAACCACATCCGCAGGCAGCCACAGTCTCAGCGTCGTCGCGTCATACAAGAGCCTCCGGATCTGGTATTGCAGTTCCTTGCCAGATCGCAAGGTGCAACGAGAGATTGATCATCAACTAAGCCTCGATAACCACGAGCGCCTGGTCATTTTCAGCAACGATGACATCCAGGAGTGGCGTTGGCCGCGGCGGGCTCAGTTGGGCGGCGCGAACGCGAAACTCGTGCTTCACCGCCACAAAGTCGGAGAGCCGGATTTAAGACTTGCAAAACGCTTAGATGCCATCAGAATCGACTTCGAGCAGCCAGTCACTCTAGTCGAACTTCTCGGGCGCATGCGGGACGCATTCGACGCGGAGTCGGAGACGGCGTCGGCCGAAGCTGCGCGGCTCATGGGGACCCTGTACTCCGAGCTTGAAGCCGCCGGGTGGACGTCGCACGACGCGACGCTCCTTCTCGGTCGTGTGCTGTTCCTCTACTTCGGAGACGACTCCGGGATGTGGGACGCCGGAGCGTTCGAAAAATTCCTAATCGACCACACGAACACTCACGATCTTGCCAAAAACCTCCAGCAACTGTTCGACGTAGTGAACACAGACACGAACAAGCGGGACCTACCGAACGGCAGCCCATTCGCCGGATTTCGCTATATTAACGGCGGTATTTTTGCGGACCCAATTACTTGGGGCCCATTATCAGAACAATTCCGTGACGACCTGATCAACGCTTCAGACTTCAACTGGTCGCTAATTTCCCCCGCCGTTTTCGGATCAATGTTCCAGACCGTGAAGAGCCGAGAAGCACGCCGCCACGGCGGTGAGCACTACACAACGGAGAAGAACATCCTCCGAACCATCGAACCTCTGTTTCTCAAGGAACTGAGATCGAAACTGGCAGCAGCATGGAACGACCGCGGCCAACTCACGAAACTTCACAATGAACTGGGCCGTATCCGCGTACTCGACCCTGCCTGCGGGTGCGGTAATTTCCTGATCGTCGCTTACCGCGAGCTTCGAGCCTTGGAACTCGATCTCATGCTCCGGAGTCGCGAGCTTCAATATCAAGCGACAGTGGGCGATTTTGCGCAGCTTTCGTTTGACGTCTCCGGCGAGATTAAGGTCACGCTCGACCACTTTTACGGCATCGAGATCGAAGAATGGCCCGCCCGCATCGCCGAGACGGCCCTGCTCCTGATGGATCACCTCGCGAACCTGCGCATGGCGGACGATTTCGGCGCAGCCCCCGATCGATTGCCAATTCGCATCGCGCCGAAGATCGTTCGCGGAAGCGCGCTCTCGGTCGACTGGGACGAAGTAGTTCCCGCCGCAGAGCTTACCTATATCGTCGGGAACCCACCATTCAACGGATCCAGAACAATGTCCGCCGAGCAAAAAGCGGAACTCCGTTCAGCGGCTGGTGGCCTCCGAGAGGCCGGCTTCCTCGACTACGTCGCTGGGTGGTATCTATTGGCCTCGCGGGCGATGGAGAGGAACCCCGCAATCAAATGCGGGCTCGTGTCGACCAACTCGATTACACAAGGCGAGCAATCGGCGATCTTGTGGCGCCCCCTGTTTCAAGCCGGTGTCCACATAAACTTCGCCCACAGATCCTTCATTTGGGAGAACGAATCCAGCGGGCAAGCGGCGGTCCACTGCGTCATCATTGGCTTCTCAAGGAAGGAGCAAAAGCAGAAACGCCTTTACTCCTACATCGACGGACGTGGAGAGGCGACAGCGGAGATCGTCGACCAGATCAACGCATACCTCATCCCTGGAGATGGGTACGTAGTGGGAAACCGGCAGGAACAGATTAGCGGGCAACGCAAGATGGCGTTTGGCAACATGGCGGCAGACAATGGGAGGCTAATTCTCTCAGAAAGCGCCCGAACGGAAATACTCGAGACGACTCCCGGCGCTGAGTCCTGGATACTCCCTTTTATCGGGGCAGCGGAGTTCCTCAACGGTGGATCACGGTATTGCCTCTGGCTGGAAGGCATCACCACCGCGCAGCTGGAGGCAATGCCTGCGGTCATTCAACGGGTGGAGGCGGTGAGAGCGGTCCGGGCAGATTCTGCAAGACCGCAACTGGCCACGACTCCGCATTTGTTTGCCCAGATCACGCAACGGCCGAACGAATCGTTCCTACTTATCCCAAGCGTTTCATCTGAACGCCGACGATACGTACCCATGGGTTTCTTCGAGCCTGGGACCATCGCGTCTAACGCCTGCTTAGTCATCGAAGGGGCATCGATGTTCGAGTTCGGAATTCTGACGAGTGAAATCCACATGGACTGGATGCGGACCGTGGGCGGCCGGTTGAAGAGCGACTATCGGTATTCAAAGGATGTGGTCTACAACAACTTCGTATTTCCCGCCGTATCGGCGGCGCAACGCACTACGGTGGAGTCACTTTCGCAAGCAGTGATAGACGCTCGAGCAGCTCATCCGACCGATACGCTGGCCAAACTCTACGACAACGTCTCCATGCCCTCCGACGTCCGCGCCGCGCATGCCGCGCTCGACAGATACGTCGATCTTTTATATCGACCGAAACCCTTCGAGTCCGCAAGGGAACGTGTCGCCCACTTGCTCGCTTTGCATCGGGCCAAGGAGAACGAATTCCAACTCCGGCTCTGACACTTATTGGCAGTGAGCGTCAACAAAACCACTCCAACGACGTAGTTATTAGCCGACTCAGCACAAGAAAAATTGTCTTCTCAAAAATTCTTAACGTAACTCTCAGGAGCCCACGAAAGGGGCTCCTCAAAGGTCCGCGGGGAGAATGATAGCAAACAATCGTGGATTTATTAGTTTTCATACAGCTAGTCTACAGGAAATTCACAGCTATCTTTCAGCAAGGCTTCTAATCTCGTTCGACTTGCGTTTGGATTCGAGACTGACGACATCTCTGGCGCGGTCGGACAACCCGTCATTTCGAGGTGAGACTTGATTCGACGGAGCTGCTGAACGCAAGACCATGAGCGGTAATGCCGTTTCGCGTTCAATCTCTGGGTTCTTGAAGGGATCCGGGCCGAAGCGGTTTTTGAGTAGCCGGAGAAAAAGCTTGGGTGACTCCGCCACCACTTCCACGGGCTCGTTTAGCCTCCAACCACGCGACGAGATTTGCCGGTAGAGAGAGCGCGCGCGCTCCGAGCTAAAGAACCCGCCTTGAGATCCCCTCATGACAAGAGCCTGAATGGAAATTCCCCATTCTGCCTTGATGCTCGCCAGCTGGCTGAGGGTAGATGCCTCGGACAGGAGCGCTCGGGCACGCTTCCATGGCAGGAGGAAGGCCCCCGCGAAACGATTGGCTTCGTTTTCTGGGTCACTTGACGTCCTATTTGAGTGCAGGACGGCATGACCGAGCTCGTGAGCGAGGGTAAAGCGATCGCGGTCGGCGGATGAACCCGGGAAGTACCCAATTAGGCCAGGCAGCCCCATACCGGCCCAGAAAGACACACCGAAATGGCCAGGTTTCAAGTTTGCTGGCTGAGGATTTGAAGACGGGAGGATTATGGGCACGACCACGAAGCCCCAGCGTTCCAGTACGCGGGTCATATTCGGCACCGGCGCCTCACCATCCAGTCGCAAGCTCTCCCGCACCATTGCTGCAATTTTTTCGATTCGGTCTGTATCCAGAACGTCTTCAGCATCCTGGATGACGGGAAGTGGCGGCGTTGGGTACCCCGTTCCCTCTAAGAGGTCCTCAGCGACACGGAATATCTCTTGAAAGTGAACGCGCGTACGCTGCGTCACCCGGTTGCTCGATCCTTTGTGTTTGCGGAAGAGCAGTGAATCAAACGGGATTGAGCGGGGTCTGGCGGTAAAAAATGTGACAGGCAGTCCCATCACACGGGCGAAAGTCTCCGCACTCTCCGTTGTGAACGGACGCTGGTGTGTCTCGATCATAGAGACAAGAGATTGCTCAATCTGGGCGGCGGAACCGAGTTGCTCCTGAGTCAGATCAAGCAGGAGACGAGCCGAAAGAAGCCGATCAGGAAGATATGTCAGCGGCTCCAACTTCTTCTCCCTCTTGCTCGTTTGGCAGTCTAAATTCATTGGCATCGTCGTCATCGGCAGCCACGAAGACTAGCTTCGAATACTCATCGGCGTCGGCGATGAGGTCAATGGCGAGGTCATACTTTGCTATCGACCCGTATTTCCAGTCTCCGACGGGATGAATCAATCGCAGGTTGAGCTGACCCTGCACATCCACCCGCCAGAGAATTAGATACTTTTCCTGGGCAAACAACACTTCCTGACCTCCGAGGTTTTCGAAGGGAGTGTTGCAGTAGAAGGCGCGGCGCGCTCGGTTTTTACCGGACGACGGAACGACTTTCTCGTCCCAAGTGTGGAGAACACGCACGCTGGACTCGCCCTTGTGTAGATGGATCGGAGTATTAGGACCCGAAGAGTGGCTGAGCGTCCACCCCTCGAGATCAGTCGCTGATTCTAAACGGCGACGGGCTCGGGCTCGAGTGAGATGGGTGCGTGCAGTGCCATACGGATGCGCAGGTAAATCAAGGTTCCCCTTACTGCACGCAACGTCAACGTCGACAAGGGCAATTTCGAACTCTCGGTTGAGGACGCGAGCCAAGGGGGCTACAAATTCGATCAGCCGGGTCGCATCAAGTGTGCTCATGATTGTAATAATATCACACTGAAATGCACATGATGAGATGTGTTAGACGGTTCGTCTGAATGTGGTGGCTGGTTCGGAACCTATGGCTATTTCAGCGGCGGCACCGTCGACTGTAGCGAGCCACTGGGTCCTAAGCCAGGAATTACTAGATTTCACTGATTCGCTCAGCTGGGACCTACCATCAGCAATGCCGTGCGCCACAAGAGAGGTCTCCTCCTGGGCGAATCCGGCGACTTGGCTCTGCCGTCAGGTGAACTCTGAGAACCGAGCAAATGGTGTCAGAAAAGCGGAAACGCACTTCGCTCGGCATGATTTCCAACTCAAGCCCTGACAACCAGTT
Organism: Cryobacterium sp. Y62; assembly: GCF_002929785.1. NCBI lineage: Bacteria > Bacillati > Actinomycetota > Actinomycetes > Micrococcales > Microbacteriaceae > Cryobacterium > Cryobacterium sp. Y62. Next base: position 17,701 of record NZ_PJJK01000083.1, read on the forward strand.
GGGGTGTACCCCAACTAGGCGTCAGGCGCTCATATCAAATATTGTCAGGATAGAGTCATGTTTTGATTGGTGGACACCCCTCCTGGCGGGGTCTTAGACTTCAATCTGACAGAACAGGGGAAAAGTCATATGGCGGGTCAACGAGTTGGATATGTGCGGGTGAGTACTCTCGATCAGAACACTGTCCGTCAGCTTGCTGGCGTCGACGTCGATCGGGTGTTTGAGGATAAGGCGTCGGGGAAGGATCAGAACCGGCCCGAGCTGGAGGAGATGATCAAGTTCGTTCGAGATGGCGATACTGTTCTCGTGCATTCCATGGATCGCCTGGCCCGCAACCTAGATGATCTACGCCTAATTGTGCGCCGGCTCACCGCGAAGAAGGTCCGGGTCGAGTTCGTGAAAGAGCAGCTCTCCTTCACGGGCGACAACAACGCGATGGCGAACCTGCTCCTGAACGTCATGGGTGCGTTTGCTGAGTTTGAGCGGTCTTTGATTCGTGAACGTCAACGTGAGGGCATTGCCTTGGCCAAGAAGCGTGGCGTCTACCGTGGCCGTACCCCGTCACTGGACACGGCCCGCGCGGCCGAACTGCGGGAGAAGGCTGCCGCTGGCGTGCCGAAAGCTGCTCTCGCTCGACACTTTGGGATCAGCCGCGAAACCGTCTACGCCTACCTCCGCGCCGAGGACTGAAGGACTCTCCCTGAGGCAGGTGTCATGCCTGCAGCTGGGGGAGTGGGGCGAGTTCGCGGTGCCTCGTCTGCTGGCGCGGGACACGCGCCAGGGCCAACGCCGCACAGGGCGCCGCTGAAGGGCTGGCGGAGTGCAGGACGAATGAAAAACTCCGGGTCCGCCAAGGCGAAGTACCGGAGTTCCCAATTCGTGGCCCAAGTAACATGAGACAGCGGTCATCAAGGGCTTGCAAATCAATCCTAGCTCGGAGGGCGTCCTGTGGCAACGACATCGAGCGACGGGCTCTGGATAGAGGAATGGCTCAGCACCGGCCGGTTCTCCACCTACTTCACCGCCGCCGGCGGATCTCGCTCACGCGCGCTTGAGCTCTATGAGTGGAATGCAAAGCCGAGCGCGGCTTTCTTGCACGATCTGAGCCATCTGGAAGTCGGTCTGCGTAATGCGTGCGATCGCCAGCTTGCAGCGGCCACTGCGGTGACCCGGTGTTCCTGAATCTCCCTGCAAGAGCAGGCGGGCTGGGTCACCCGGAACCGATTGCACCAGCGAGAAAGTCAGAATAGCAACACCGAGAAGTAGGCCGAGTCCGATCAATAATCGTCGAATAAAAAACCTCAGCGTTCTGGGAAGCTTCCCCATCGTCGCGCGGATTCTCTTCATCAAATTCGATTGCTCCCTTGCAATAACACGGAGATAGTCGCGTCTCTGTGTGTCCAATATTCACGACCACAAATCTCTGCTCCCTGGCCGCGATTGACCCGTAGAGCGGTCAGGAGATCTTGGAAACACGCAGGGTCGACTGGACGTTGATACTGGTAGTAGCCGTTCCGGGGTATGATCCTCAACTTGACTGATGACCATCGTGAAAGGCCTGTCCTGCGCTTGATCTGTCTACCTCGGGCTGCTGTTGTTGGTGGCGTATCACCTGCTTCAAGATGATCGGACCGACGATTCCGGCGATGATCATCAGCACGAAGGTCAGTGACAGCGGTTGAGTGACCAGCGGGGCGAAACTTCCGTTGGAGATCTGCAACATCCGGCGGAAGTTGTCCTCGATCATCGGCACCAGCACCAGTGCCAGGATTGCCGGGGCCAGCGGTATCTCTGCCCGGTCCATCAGATAGCCGATGACGCCGAACACACCCAGTATCAGCAGGCCGACCAGGCTGAATGTGATGGCGTAGGTGCCCACGCCCACCAGTACCAGCATGATGCCGAACAGGATCTCTGTTGGAACCTTCAGCAGCCGGGTGAACAAGCCAACCAGCGGCAGGTTCAGCACGATCAGTACGATGTTGCCGATGTACATGCTGGCGATGATCGTCCAGATTAGCGGCGACTCCTGCGTGAACAGAAGTGGACCGGGCTGCAGGCCGTACATGATGAAGACGAACAGCAGCAGCGCCGTGGTCGCAGAACCTGGGATGCCGAGGCTAAATAGCGGGACCATGGCACCGCCGACCCCGGCATTGTTCGCCGCCTCGGGGCCGGCCACACCTTCGATCGCGCCCTTGCCGAAACGTTCGGGGTGCTTGGAGATTTTCTTCTCCATGACGTAGGACATGAATGATGCCAAGGACGGTCCGATACCCGGCAGGACGCCGATAACGAACCCGAGTACGGATCCGCGCGCCCACGGGCCGACCGACCGGCGCCAGTCGTCGCGGGTCATCCACGGCCCGGATTGCAAGCTGGTCGTGCTCATGTCGCCGGCGCCAACCTTGCCCGACAACTGGCGGATCGCCTCGGGCACAGCGAACAGCGCCATGGCGAAAATGGTGAAATCAATGCCGTCACGCAGGAAGTCGAAACCGAGCGTCTGGCGCGGTAATCCGGTCTGGAAGTCGAGGCCGACCATGCCGACGGCCAAGCCGATCAGAATCGAGATCAGTGCCTTCAACGACGAGCCCGTCGACATGGACGATGCTAGCAGTAGTGCCATGGTCATCAAGAGAAAGTACTCGCTGGCGCCCAGCAGGGTAGAGATTTCGACGAAGATCGGTGACAAGAACGTCAGACCGACAACCGCCAGCGTGCCGGCGATGAACGAGCCAATCGCCGAAGTGGCAAGCGCCGCCCGCGCCTGGCCCTGCTTGGCCATCTCATAACCGTCGAGGACGGTCACTGCGCTGGCAACCTCGCCGGGGGTCTTGATCAGGATGGCCGTGATCGAGCCGCCGAACATCGAGCCGTAGTAGACACCGCACAGCATGATCAGGCCATGCACCGGTTCCATACCGAACGAGACCGGGATGAGAATAGCGATCGCGGTGATCGGGCCGATGCCGGGCAGTACTCCGACAATGGTGCCGAGGGAGACACCGATCAGCGCGAACAGCAGGCTAGTAGGCGACAGGGCAGCGGCGAAACCGTCGCCGAGTGAGGAAATTACGTCCATTATGGTTGGCTGGCTCCTTTCAGCCGAGGATTCCGGGCGCGAGGTAGACGCTGAGCCCATACTTGAATGCGAAGTACACGACCGCAGAGAAGACGATTGTGAAAATGATGTTGCGCAACCACTTGTCGCGGGCGTAGAGCGTCGTGACCGCGAACAGGAAGGCGGCCGTGGCCACCAGGAACCCGACAGGGATCAGGATCAGCAGGTAGACGAAGAAGACAACGAAGTACAGCAACACCCGCAGGCGAAGGGCTCGAGGCGACTGCGCGTCGGCCTCATCGACGGAGGCTTCGGAAGTCTCGAGAGCCGCTTCTGCCTCGGTGGTGCTTTCGGCCAACGTGGGAGGGTGGGCCTCGGTCTCCGAATTGCCGGTACCGCCCCCGGATGCTTCAGCCTCCGCTGGCTGCCGACCTGGGCGCATTGCCGACAGCGACAGAAGCACGCCCAAGACGATCAGCCCGACACCGACAATTCTCGGGAACGTGGCCGGGTCGACCACATCGTTGGTCGTTTTGACGAAAAATGTGTTGATGAAGTACACGAGTCCGACAGCGGCGACGACCCAACCGACGGTGAAGTCGGAGCGTCGAGCAAAGTGAAGGGATCCCATCATGAGACCTAGTTGCCGATTCCGATTTTCTCGAGGCCCTCGAAAACCATCTGGCCGGCCTCGTCGATATAATTCGCGAGCTCGTCACCGGTCTGGAACAACTCAGTCCACTGGTTGTTCTCGACCTGCGTCTGCCAGCCCTCAGTCTCGACCATCTCGGCCAGAGCCTCCTGCCAGAACGTGACAGCTTGCTCGGGCATGTCTGGAGGTCCGTAGATGCCGCGCCAGTTACCAAGCGTTACGTCGTAACCCGACTCAACCGCTGTGGGCACGGAGCCCAGCGGCTCCTCACTGAACGTCATGATGGCCTGCAGGTCACCGGACTCGATTACCCCCCGGAACTCGCTCAGGCCGGCGATGGCGACCGTGGCGTCCCCATTGAGCAGGGCATTAGTCTGCTCGCCGCCACCGTCGTAAGTGACGAAGTTCAGCTCGGCGGGATCGATGCTGGCCGCTTCGGCGAGCAGCGCGAACGGCAGCTGGTCGTCACCGGAGGCCGCGATCGCCACTCCGGCGGGGTCCCCCTCGAGCGCGCTGACAAGTGCGTCGACGCTGTTGATGTCGGAATCGGAACGGGATACGATCACGAAGTCCTCGACGAAAAGCGTGGCAATCATGGTCACGTCATCGAGGCCGTACTCGCACAGGCCGCGTTCCTTGACCGTTTGACTGGCCAGCGAGACGATCGCCAGTTGGTTGGTCTCCCCGGCATAGTTGTTGACCATTTTCGTCAGCCAGGAACACCCGATACCGCCGGGTCGGTTCTGGACGGGGAGGGGGATGTTGACCAGATCCTCTTCCTGGAGCACCTGGGTTATGGCGCGTGCCGTGGTGTCCCAGCCCGACCCCGGTGCCGCAGGTGCTGAGATGTTGATCGGTTCACTGGGGTAGTTCCTGCCGACCTCACTGGACCCGCCCGAAGTGCACCCTGTCAGCGTCAGGGCGGATACAACAACTACGGCTGCGACCGACTGTGCAATTGTTTTTGATTTCAATGGTTTCTCCTGTAGTTTTCAGACTCGGAAAGAATCTCTTCGTCGTGGTGAGACAGAAGCTCATCATCGTGCTCACCTGGTCGTGGGATGTCCATACGTTTGGCCAAACGCTCACCGTTGAACTCCATCGGCAGCAGTGGCACCCGAACTTCGGCATCGGTACCTTCGTACACCGAGGTGAACGCCCCGCTGGTGGACAGGTGCGGGTCATCGAGCAGTTGGTCAGGCCGGTTGACCTGGGCACAGGGCAGTCCGGAGCGTTCGCACCGGTGTTCGATCTCGGCGACCTCGAAATGCTGCAGTTGCGCCTGTAGCCGCCGGTGGATGTAGTCTCGTTTCTCGACACGGCCGGTGTTGTCGGCCAGCGCTGTGTCGTCGAGCATGTCCACCAGAGAGAACTCGTGACACAATGCGACCCATTGGGTGTCGCTGACGGCAGCCATGAAGACCATTTCGTCGCTCTTGGAGCGGAAGATGTCGTAGATCGCCCAGGAAGCCAGGCGGGCAGGCATCGGCTTGACCACCTCGCCGGTCATTTGCGACTGCACTATGTAATTGCCCACTAGGAACGCGGTGTTCTCGAAGAGGGCGCTGGTGATGTGGGCGGGTTCTGGGTTGTCCCGGTTCTTCAGCAAGGACGAGATTATGCCGATGACCCCGAACATGCCGCCCATAATGTCGTTGACCGAGGCGCCGGCTCGCAGCGGCTGCCCGGGTGGGCCGGTCATATAGGCTAGTCCACCGAGCATCTGGACGACCTCGTCAAGCGCTGATCGGTCGCCGTAGGGCCCGCTCAGGAAGCCCTTGAGCGAGCAGTAGATGATGGTGGGATTGAACTGTTTGACGTCGTCGAACCCGAGACCGTATTGGTCCATCTTCCTGGGGCGGAAGTTCTCGATGACCACCTGGGCTGACTCCACCAGCTCGACGATTTGATCGAAGTCGCCCGGGTCGGCAATGTCGAGCTGCACACTTTTCTTATTCCGGTTGAACGTGGCGAACAATCCACTGCCCGAACCGGGCAGGTAACGGGTCTTGTCGCCCAGGCCGCGCGGTTCAACCTTGATGACCTCGGCACCCAGATCGGCAAGGATCAAGCCACAGCTGGGCCCCATTACCATGTGCGAGAATTCGATGACTCGGACGCCGGTCAGCGGTAATGCCACCGGCCTTCACCACCAATGGGGGCCGGTTCCGGAACCGCCGGAATGGTCGACAGCTTGGAGCTCAGTGAGTGGCCGACCGCCTTGGTCAGCATGGGTCTTATCTCGGAGAGCTTTTCGGTGTCAACACCGGTGGCGTACCCCTCACGGTGGAGCAGGTGGATCAGGTCGTCGGATCCGATGTTGCCAGCGGCTCCTGGCGCGAACGGACAGCCGCCAAGCCCGCCGAGTGTGGCATCGAACCGGGTGATGTTCAACTCGAGAGCGGTCATGACATTGGCTATCCCGAAATTGTAGGTATCGTGCAGATGGACGGTGATGGGCATCTCGGGGAAGGCCTGCTGCACTGCTTGCGTTCCGATGCGAACCATCCGCGGATTGGCGTTGCCGCTCGTGTCGGCCACCCCGACTCCCGTCGCACCTTCAGCAATTAGCGGTTCCAGGACGTTGATCAGGTTCTGTGGAGGTGTGGGACCGTCGATCGGGCAAATGAAACTAACGGCGGTGCCGACCTCGAATGCCACGTTGTTGGCTTTGAGTACCTCGATCGCGGCCCGTAGGCGGTCGCTGGCCTGGGCGACTGACGAGTCCGAGTTGGACCGGGAGTGGCCTTCACTGGCCGAGATGACAAGCTTCACCTGAAGGGCGCCGGCGTCGACGGCTCGCTGAGCACCCTTGGTGTTGAACACGAGCGAGTAAAGGGTGATACCTTCGTCTTCCAGCGGGCCAAGTTCATGGTAGAGCTCGGCGGTGTCTGCCATCTGTGGAACCTTTTTAGGGTTGACGAAGGAACCGATCTCCAGATGCCGGAAACCGGCGCCAACGAGGGCGTGGGCGATCTCAATCTTCTGGGCAGTCGGCACCACACGGTCCTCGATCTGGAGACCGTCTCGAAGAGTCGTGTCAATAACGGTGATGCGCTCAGTATCAGAAATCAACAGTGATTCATCTTTCATCACGTGGGACCGTTAAATCAGGTTCCACTTGTACGGCGGCAGCGAAACCGACGGGCGGGCGTGTGTCATATTCGATGTACGAACTAATGCGCCCATCTGCGGAGATCGTGCCGACGGAGAGAAACGACAGAACGAGGGCGTCGTCTCTGTCCAAGGCGCGACCATGGATGTAAAAGCTCGATCCGACGACATCGGAGTCGATCTCGTGGTGCCAGTCGCGTTCGGCTCGAAGCCGGAACATGGCCGCGATCGCATCACGGCCACGAGCTTCTAGCCGTGCGCCGGTCGGCCCAATGGCGCCAGGATCGTATGCTTCGTGAGAATAGAAGCCGTCCGCGGTAAAGCTTGCTGCGGCCTCGACGAATCGTCCAGCCGTCAGGTTCTGGAAGTACTGCTGTACGACGCTGGGAAGTTCCATGCCTTGTACCTTTCTTCGTGAAACGGTTCGCGTTCGAAGTGGTCAGTCGACGAAGACGTCGCCTGACATGATCAGCCGCGCGGTCCGGTTGAGGCCCACCGACACGACTGTCTGCCCGCCGCGGACGTCAACATCGACTTCGGCGATTCCCGACGGATGTCGGATGACGGCAACCTGGCTATTGCGCACGATCGCCATGGACGCAACTAAGGTTCCCTCTAGGCGGGCCGCAGCCGCAGCTGCAAATGCCCCAGTTACCGGCACCGTGGGGTGAAAACGTCCGCCGGCAAAAGCGCGAACCTCTATATCATCGCTGGCTTCGCGGGGCGGAAAGCAGAGCATCATGCGGGGCACACTGCTGCGCTGCGCCTCGGAAGCTCCGAGGCGCACAGCAAGCGCGGCCCGCAGATGTTCGATTCGACTTTGAAGCACGACATCGCCGTGAAGGTCCGCGAAAGACGAGTGAATCGATACGCCAAGGTCCTCGCCGGACACAAACGCATATGGATGAGTGATGTCTGCGAGAGTCACGGGCACCTCCACGCCGTCAAATTGGATGTAATCGGTTGGATTACCTGTAGGGAAGACCACTCCCAGGGTTCCCCCGGCCGGATCTAAGTAGGTGGTTGGGATCAACGAGCCCGTTCCGGCTACACCGTCGATTGCTGTATCGCCTATTGGATCGAACCGTCCTTCAGAGCAGGACACGCTGACTTGGATCAGGTCTCTGGTCGACTCGTTGTAAAGCACCACGTCTTGGCGCGCAGGTCCGCTGGCGACGCTCAGCAGCCCACGATTCACAGCAAAGGGGGCGACCGCGGACGTAAGGTTTCCACACGTGCCGCTCCAGTCGACGAGATTGTCTCCGACGCCGACCTGAGCTACTTGGAAATCAAGATCGGCACCGGGGCGATCACTCAGTGAAACCGTCACGAACTTGCTGGAAACAGCGTGCGTTCCGCCGAGACCGTCAATTTGAAATGAATCTGGGCTTCCCATAATGGCGCGGACAACGTCGTCTAAGGCACTTTTTTCGGTCGGTAGATCACCGGCTAAAGCAAAAACGCCCCGACTGGTCCCGCCACGCATGATGTCGACTCGGATGGAAGCGCTCACGAACTGCTCCTGGCTTCGAGGCGATACACATCGTCCGTGAGCTGAGTGAGTTCCTCAAGCATGACTGCGTCATGTCCCGGAAACCACCTGCCGCCCTCGGCCAGCGCCTCGACCGTGCTGAAACCGATCTGAAAGTGGTCGTAGCTGTGGATTGTCGAGGACGGTGTACGCGTCAGTAAATTCTCGTACAGGTGTGACGCATCGCAAGCAAGGACGAGAGGCTCGCCCCACCCGGAGACCACAGTGACCTGTGTACCAGGCGTGTGTCCGCCAACGCACACTGTTGTGTGCTGTCCGGCCTTACTCACTCCCCCATCAAGGACCTGGACTCGGTTGACAGCGAGCAGGCCGTCAAGTTGCTCCATAGCATCTCGATCGGCGAGCTTTGCGGCAGGGTGATCCGCGCCATAGCCGGTGAAATAGTCGATGTCTTTTCGCTGGATCCAGAACGTGGCATTTGGAAAGAGTTCAGTGCGTCCGAAATGGTCATAGTGGAGGTGCGAGATAATCACATCGCTGACGTCGTGCCCTTCAATCCCGGCCTGTTGAAGCAAAGTCTCTGTCTCTCGGTGCTCGACGATATGCCTAGCTGCGGCGACTGCTTTCGAAAAGCCAGTGTCGACAAGGGTGATTCGATCAGAGGACTCGAGAATCCACATGGGATAGATCAGCGGCTTGGTTCCCGATCCTTCGGTGAGGTGTATCACCCGCCCGACGGGGACATCACGTCGGCCCGCAATGGCAACTTTCACGATCGTGCTCATGCAGATTCCATTTCGGCGTCACGCTCGTCAATCCAGGCCATAAGTCTTCGCACACCCTCAGTGAGAAAGATGGTCGGCTCCCACCCGAAATCCGTCTTTGCCTTCTCAATGCTGACCGAGACTTGCACGTCATGGCTTCCATGAGTGCTCTGTGAGGCGGCACTGGCGTCCTCTTCAAACTTGGGCCTGAGTGTGGTCGCCGATAGCTCCACAACCTTCTCGACCATTTCTCGTACGGTCGTCGTCGTCCCAGACGAAATGTTGTAGGGGCCGTGAGCTTTCGAATCAGCCATTGCCATAACGGATGCCCGGGCGGCATCTCCGACGTACACGAGGTCGTGGCCGTCGTGGCCGTCTCCCGCGAAAAGTGGTGCTTCACCGTTTTTAATCGCCTCGTATGCCTTGATGATGTTGAGTACGTTCACCCCGCGATCGTGCTGGCGCTCGCCGTAGACGGATGAGTACCGCATGGCGGCGAACTGCAGGCCGTAGGTGGCGGTGTAGTAGGCGCCGAGTTGCTCGCCGGTGAGCTTCGTCAGGGCGTAGATCGCGCGCGGCGGAGCGACCGATACCGAGGAGAAGGGCGTGTCTTCGTCGGATTTCGAGCCGACGGCGCTGCCGTAGACAGCGATGGATGATGCGGACACGACTTTGAGCGCGCCGACGATCCGTGCCGCTTCGAGGGTGTTGAGAACGCCCTGGATGTTGACGGCCGCGCCGAGCTGGGGGTCGCGGGCGATCGGCACCGTGAGCAGACCGGCGATCGCGAATAGGCCCGAGGAGCCTTTCGCCGCTTCGATGAGCTGGTCGAGGCGCAGCACATCGCCACGGACGACGGTGACCTCGGAGTGGGTGATGAGGTCGTCGAGCCCGGCGGTCGTACTCAGGCTCATGTTGTCGAAGAGCACCACTTCTGAGGCGCCCATGTCGACCAGTTCACGTGCGATGCGTGAGCCAATAAGGCTGGTGCCGCCGGTGATCACAAACTTGTTTCCGGGGATGTGCATGGTGCTCCAACTCTTCGATGAGGTTCATCAGTCTCAAACAGCGAAACGCTGTTTGTCAATAGTATTGTAGACAAATATATTTTTATGATGAGCATTCAAACTCGTTTACAATGTGAAAGAGGTGATCACTTGTCGCAGATCCAACTAACCGGCCAGCGGCTTTCGCTGAGGGACATCGCCTACGTCTCCCTCAGGAATGCCATCGTCACGCTGAAATTGAAACCCGGCGAATCGGCCACCGAAGAGCGGCTGTCCCACGAGCTCGGAGTCAGCCGCCCGATCATCCGTGAAGCCGTGCAGCAGCTCCAAGCCGAAGGCCTGCTCGAGAGACTCAGCAACGGCCGCCTCCGCGTGAGCCCGATCACCGAAGACGACGTTAACCAGTTGTACGCGGTACGGTCTGCGATTGAGCTCGTGGTCGTGTCGGAGGCGATGGCCCATTGCGACGAGGCTGCGATGCAGCTGCTCGAAGACAGCGTCACCCGCATGAAGCTCGAAGGTGAGATCAGCGACGGGCGCGGAGTCACGATCAGCGGGGGGAACTTCCATTCGCTGATCTTCGAGCTCTCGCACAACCGCGTTGCCACAGACGTCATGGCGCGACTCAGGGTTCGCATAGACCGATACCGGCACATCAGCGTGTCTTCCTCGGCAGACAGGCCGCACGACTCCATCGGCGAGCACGAAGCAATTCTCTTCGCGTTCCGTCTCGGCGACGTGCCGGCGGCCCAGGCCGCGATGACGCTTCACGTCGAGAATGCAAAACGCGCAGTTCTGGAAGGCTTTTCCGAGCAGGCCGTGGCACTTCTAGCCGACCAGGTCTGATCGGTCGGATGTTCGTCGGGCCCCGAGACTGCGCGTTATCCGTTCGGCTGCGCGCACGACTAGGCGCCCGTAGAGCGCCCCGGGGCTCGGTTGCAGCCTCTGCAGGGGTGCTGCGACGGCGATCGCCGCGACAAGATCGGCGCCGAAGTACACAGGGGCGCTGACGGAACCGAGCCCAGCTTGGCGTGTGCCCATCGACTCGATCCAGCCTTCCGTGTTGACCGGCTCACCCGACAGTACTTGGCCAGCGGAACCGAACGGCAATTCGACGAGGCTGCCGGGCTTCAGAGTGACGTTCAAAACGTGGTCGGAATCGACGTTCAGCAGGCACAGCCGGGATTGGCCGCGAGGTGCCCACAACTGCACCGACTCTCCTGTCTCATCTCGCAGCGTATCGAGTTCTGGGGAGGCGAGCCGGGTGAGTGCAGAGCTGGTGAACCGCCCGCCAGGATGATAGATGCCGTTCCCGTCGCGGGTGATCATGTCGTGGTGCATCATGGCGGTGAGCAAGCGCAGTGCCGTCGTCGTGCTCTGGCCACTGTGGGTTGCGAGCTCCCGCAGGTTGCGCGGCAGGAGCTCGATCAGCTCCAGCAGGGCCATGGTCTTGTCCAGTACCCCGACGCCACTGTTGGACTGCTGTTCATCGCTCATACGCCCAGCCTATTCCAATATATGGGAAATGTTTCCAAAAATTTTGCACTGGAGCGGCAATCGGCGTATGTTGTCGTGAGTTCTAAAATATGGTTTCAATCTCCATTAAGTGGAAGATTCACGCCGCTGGAACCGTTCACTCACTGACGAGCTTCATGGAGGACCATCTTGGAAGGATCACTGATCGAACGTCGGACGATTCGTAAGACGATGATCCGAATCGTTCCCCTGTTCGGGCTGTTCTATTTCCTCAGCTACCTCGACCGCTCCAACATCGGATTCGCTGCCTTGACGATGAACACCGACATCGGCCCCTCGCCGGCGGCATTCAAGCCGCTCGCCGAGAGGCTCAGCGAAACCGAGCCGAACGGCGGTATCTATCGCGTGCGGCCCGACGGAAACATCCAGACGGTCGATTCCGGCTATCTCGTGCCGAACGGAATCGCCTTCAGCCCTGATCGGAGCTATGCCCTGACCGCGAACACCTTCGCGGGTGACATCTACCGCTACGAGATGAATCCCTCGACGGGCGATGTTGGTGCCTGCAGCACATTCGTCTCCACAGCAGGCCTTCCCGGCCACGCCGACGGTGGCTGCTTCGATTCGAAAGGGTACTACTGGTCGGCGATGCCGTATTCGTCTTCGATCGTACGCTTCGCGCCCGACGGCGTGGTCGACCGTGTTCTGCAGCTCCCGCTGCCCGGGCCGACGATGGTGGCCTTCGGCAGCAATGACACGCGCACGCTGTTCGTGACTACCGCGCCCGACTTCATCCCGAAAGCGCAGCGCGCCGGGTTCGAGGAGGTCGGCCCAGTTCTGCGTATCGAGGGCATACCCGAGAACATCCTCGACGACACTCCCTTCCAAGCGGTGGGGGAGCCCCTGTGACCGACCACACCACACGACAAGACGGAGCAATGTTGACAGAGTCCCACGCCGAGGCGTCCGTGCGAAAGCGGCCCCCCGGAACCGAACACTCACCCGGTTCGGGTATCTGGCTGGATATTGCCGATGGAGCGGCGACAGTGACCATCGCGCGGCAGGAGGACGGAAACCGTCTGCCCTCGATCGCTCTCAACGCACTGGCCGACGCGCTGGAGACAGTACAGAACACGCCGGATGCCGGTGGGCTCATCGTGACAAGCGGTACGAGCATCTTCTGCTCGGGAGGCGTTCTGTATGACGACGGGAGCGATTTCGTCTCCGACCGCTACGAGATCGCGATCTCCAGATTCTTCGAAGCCTGGACCGGTCGTCGTTTTCCGATCGTCACCGTCGTCGACGGGCCCGCCACGGCCTTCGGATGCTCGATCGCGCTCAGCAGTGACGTCGTCATCGCCACCCCGCGGGCGAGTTTCCACCTTCCCGAGCTCGGAGGGGGCGTCATCCCGGTGTATGCGATCGCGATGCTCGAAGGGCGAGTACCGCGTCGTGTGATGCACACGCTCGTCTGGTCGCGCAGGAGACTGACGCCCGAACTGGGCGAGCATCTCGGTGTCGTCACGGAACTCGCCACGCTCGACGGCCTCGCTGCGGCCGTCGATGACTATCGCAGACTGTTCGGCACGATTCCCGCGGCAGCTGCCCGCGGCACGAAAGAGCTGTTCGAGAACCTGGCGGGAAGGGATGCCGTAGGGCTGAGAGAAACGGCGAAGCAGTCGCTCGCCGACGTGGTCGACCGCATCCGCAGCGGTGCATCGGACCAAAGTTACTTGGAGGTGACGAGGTGATCACGACCGTTCTGAACGACAATGGCCAGGCGCCCCGGTTCTTGGCGGCGGTGCGCTATCGCAGGCCGTCCGCCACAGCCGCGGCAGTCAATATCGGGGCGCTGGTTGCGGAGGTCGTCACCGGCTCCGGCCTGCTTTCCTCGGGCGGAGTCGTTGGAGACGACTTCCAAGTTTGGTTCGCCGCTGGAGCCGCCAGCGTCGACGGCGTGCTCGACGATCTTCTGGGGCGGACTTCGTCATTCGGTGAGTGGGAACGCGGAACCTTCGTCGGTGAGCTTGCCGAAGATCGGGCCTCGGCCGTTCCGACCGAGGAACCGTCTGCCTTTCGGATGTTCGTTGCTGTCGATGTGCCCACCGAGAGCCTCGGCGACGTGGACTACTGGTACGCCGCCGAACACACCGAATGGCTGCTGCGCACGCCGACATGGCGTCGGGTGAGCCGATACACGAGCGTGGATGTGAGAGCGACTTGGAGCCGGCTGGCCGTGCATGAACTCACTTCCAACGACGTGATGGCCGACCCTGTCGTCATCGCGTCCACCGTCACTCCTCTGCGGAGCGCCCTTGCGCAGAACGAATGGTTTCTTCGCGAGGGCCGACCCGCGCTACCGATTCTCAACTGATCAGCAATCCCAACCACAAATGAAACGGACAACATTATGACCAGCTTTTTCCGCGGTGAGTCGACCAAGAAGTGGCGTATCGGCGTCATCGACGGCCCGAACATGATCAACCTCGGCAAGCGGGACCAGGGAACCTACGGTGCCATCAGCTCTTACTACGATCTCAAGGGCCTGGTGGAACGCGTGGCCGACGAACTCGGCGTCGAGGTCGTACCCATCGTGACGAACCACGAAGGCGAGATTTTGGACTGGATCCACGCCACCTCCCCCGAACTCGATGGATTCCTGATCAACCCGGCCGGCCTGACGACCTACGGAGAGGCCACCAGGCACGCCCTCGAAGACTCAAGGAAGCCGTACATCGAGACTCACTTCTCGAACACCATCAAGCACTTCGCCAAGACCTCGCCCCACATTCGTCTTGAGTCCCGCTTCACCAGCACTGCCCTCGGTCTCTCGATGGGTATGCGACAGTACAGCTACGTCGGTGCCCTCGTCGGTTTGGTGATGATCCTCGACGATCCGACGTTCGAAGTCTGATCCCGTATGCCCGTACAGGATCTCTTCGATCTCCGGGGACAGGTCGCGCTGGTCACGGGAGCGAGCGAAGGTGGACTGGGTTATCATTCCGCCGCCGCTCTCGCCGAACTCGGAGCGGTCGTGCACATCAGCGACCACGCGGGGAACAGTGAACTGCTCCGAAAGACTGCCGAAGACCTGAGGAGCCAGGGCTTCACCGTTCATGCCCATCAGGCAGACGTCACCGAGGAGGCGGAGGTCGTCGACCTCGTCGAACAAATCTCCTCTGAAGGTGGGCGACTCGACGTGCTTGCCCACCATGCGGGCGTCAACCTGCGTAAGACGACGTGGGAGACATCCCTCGCCGAATGGAACAAGGTCATCGATATCAACGTGACCGGAACTTGGCTCGTCGCCAAACACGCTTCGGCCGTGATGGCGAAATCACGTTCCGGTCGCATCATCACTCTCGGGTCGATCTACAACTCCATTGTCGGGCCCATTCCGGAGGCAGCGTACTACGCATCCAAAGGCGCGATCGGAAACCTCACGAGGGGCCTAGCAATGGAGTTCGCGCAGCATGGCATAACGGTCAACTGCATCGCCCCGGGAACGTTCTACCCCACCAGGATGACCGAGGCGCTGAGTGCCGATCCGGAGAGGCTCGCCAGCATGGCTGAGCGTACAATGCTCGGCCGGCTCGGCGATCCGCGTCAGGACCTGCGCGGCGCGATCGCGTTCTTCGCTACGGCAGCTTCGGCTTACGTCACCGGTCAGACGCTCTATGTCGATGGCGGCTGGACCGCTTGGTGATCGGTCGACACCCAAACTTCAATACACCTGGAGAGCATCAACTGATCCTCCTGAAAGGACACCAATGTCAGACGCCCTCATTCTGATAGACCTCCAGTTCGGTCTCTGCAAGCCAGGAGGGGTGGGTTCGGCGGGTCTCGCCGAACGGGTGGCCGAGAACCGCACGTTGGAGAACGCTGCAGAACTGCTCGCCGCATACCGTGCGGCGGGCAAGCCCGTCTTCCACGTGCGGCTGGGCTTCGAAGCATCCTTCGCCAACCGTACGAACAGAACTCCGCGTTTCGACTCCCACCAGAAAGTTGGGCGGTTCGCTCTCGGCGGTGCCGATACGAAATTCTGCGAGGAGGTGACTCCGCTTGCGGGGGAGACGATCTTGACCAAGGGATCGGTCGGCGCGTTCGCTTCGACCCCGCTTCTGGCTTTCTTGAATGGCCAAAATATCTGTGACATTGCCATCGCGGGTATCGCGACCCACCTCGCAGTAGAGTCGACGGCAAGGGAAGCAGCAGACCGCTCTCTTCGTGTCACAGTCGTCGCTGATGCGTGCACCGGACCCGAGGCTCTGCATGATCACTCGATCGGTGCCGTGCTCCCGGTATTCGCAACGGTCGAGAACCTCGCCGAACACCTCGAGCTTGTGCGCAGCTAGGAGCGTGGGTCAGTAACGCCTCTTCGAAGTTGATGCGACGAGATTCGGGCCGATTTGGTTGCAGCGGGCGGGGCGTTGCTGTGGCGGTCGTGGTGGACTTCGGGGTCTGCGTTGTTCTCGTGCCGACTGTAAATAGGGCCAGTGCCGCGTTGGTAACAGTAGGTCGAGGCCGCTGGCGCCCGGCAGGGCGGTTCTGCCCTAGTTGTTAGGTTGCCGGGCGGGCTGTCAGTGCGGCTTGCGTGGCGAGGAGAGCCTTGGTGTGCATGGTGTGCAGCTTCATCAGGTTGTGGCAGGCAGCGATCAGGTCCCACTCGTGAGCGGCTTGCTCCAACCCGCGCAGCAACATGAATTTCCCTTGTCGGGTGTGAATCTGACCGAACACGGGCTCCACGATTACCTTCCGCCGCGCATAGGCCGCGCGGCCCTTCTTCGTCTTCAGCTTCCGTGCCATGCGTTCCCGGAGTGTCGCATTGGCGGGGATCCGGCCCCGAGGAACATCCGGAACACGATCCCTGTGCTTCACCCGACCGGTCGCGATGAAGAACTCAGTCCGCCCGTCGTTCGCGGCTTCCACGGTCTTGGCGTAGTCCAAGTTTGCTGCTGAACAATACCCGGCATCCACCAGCACTTCGGCGGGGAGAGCACCCATCGTGGTGTGGAGTTTCTCGATCATCGGTACGACCTGTTCAACGTTCACGCCACTATTCGTCAGCGTCGTCGCGACGATCACTTGATGATCGGCATCAACGAGGGCTTGCGCGTTGTAGGCGTAATGAAATGACCCGTCGGCGGTCTTCATGATCCGAGAATCCGGGTCGGTGAAGTTGCGGGAGCCTGAAACCCCAAACCCAACGAGTCAACTGAACTCGGGGCAGTCCCTGCCGAGCATCCCGAACGCTTTGTGCGGCAGCACCCGCAGCCGCCAACGTTCCCGACGACGACCTGGATCAACGAACCCGAGAAAGAGAAAACGAACTCAATGACCACCCACAGAAACTGACTCATAAAAGTTGACATCTTCCGGGGCCTGGCGCCGTATAGCCGTTTTGAATGCACGCCGTGTTGTGGCGGAGGTGGCATCCAGTCCGATCACCGCAGCCTCGATGTACCGCCCAGCGGTGTCGGTCGGCAGCAGAGCCGCTGGATCGGATTGCAGCGCACCGAG
>NZ_PJJK01000084.1:0-35656 GCF_002929785.1 Cryobacterium sp. Y62
CCAGCTGCTGAACAGAATCTGCTCAAACTGATCCCCTAAAAAATCCCACACATCAAAACCTCTTCGCTTCGATCACACATCAATTCACCGCCACCGGCACGGGCGCGACTGGAGACGCTGATGCGGAACTGGATGGGGACGCAGGCTGAGAGCCGTAGGCGAAGGTGAAGGTGAAGTTCTAGTCTCGCACGGCCACTCCCGTAAGGGCGCAGCGAGACGTTACAGTTCGATCACGTGCGCCGACTCTCCTATGAGAGAAGACGACGATACAGGCCGGCCGGAGCACTGATCGACACTGAGCTGCGCCTCCGAGGCCACGGCCGTTGTCAGCGCTCGTCGATAAGTAGGCCAGTGACGCTCTTCGAGGTAGACCACCCACCACGATTGATGGGTGAATACAGTGCAGGATTGGGCAGAGATTTAGCATCTTCGCGCCAGTGAGGGTATGTCAGTGCGGGCGATTGCGAAGCAGCTGGGATTGTCTCGGGTGACGATCACCCAAACGGCCGTGGCGTAGAAGAAAAACATCAGATTGTCTCGATAATTTTATGAGCGCAGCCGACCAATCTGTTTTGACACCCATGGGCGCTATCAAGGGATCGTAGCAACACCGTGCGTATGACGCCCGGTCATCGGGCCTAATGTCGGGCGGGGCAATCGCGTCACCCGAGATTGCAGAACACCATGAAAGCGAGAACGGTGGGGGAGTGCCCGGTCACCGACCCCCTTGCGGCGCCCTTCATCACGCTACCCTCGGAGTCATGTTGAAGACTTTTTTTCGACAGGCGACGGCCGACGATCTGGAACTTCTTGAAGCGATCGAGAATGAAGCTGACACGCTGTTCGCGACCGTATTCTCGATTGTCGGCTGGCGGCCTGCTCCTTCTTATACGAAGCCATCACAGCAGAATGACTTCATCCTCGTAGCCAGCGACGGTCCAAAATCGGATGCGGTCGGGTTTGCCCACGTCCTCGCAGTCCCTGGCAGCGGTCATCTCGAGCAGCTATCGGTAAGGCAGCCAGCGGCGAACCGCGGGCATGGGCGCGCGCTCGTCGGGGCAGTCAAGAGCGAATCAAGACTGCGCGGATGCAAACGGGTCACCTTGCGAACGTTCGCGGACGTTCCATGGAACGCCCCCTTCTACTTGAGCTGTGGTTTTATCGAGCGTGATCCTGATTCTGATTTTCTTCGAAATCTGTTAGTAGCGGAGCAACAGCGAGGACTCGGATACGGCCGGCGTGTTCAAATGAATTTCGACCTGACTGATGAGTTGCCCCGATAACCGCCTCCCTGCGCATGGCTGATAATGACGGAGTGGACCTCACTCTTCGTGAGCTGACGCAGGCAGACGTCGAGGCGCTTGCCGGATGGCAAACCGACGCGTTGTTCTGTGCGCGCGCGGGCTGGCAAGCCCGGGAGTCCCAACAGCAGGCGGTGGGATGGTGGCATGAGCAGATTTCGAATCCTGACCCGCACCTCATCCGATTGCTCGCACTCGATGCCCAGGACCCGATTGGCTACGTAGACCTGCATGGGAGTGGTCCAGTGGAACGCGAGCTTGGCTATGTGGTTGGCCCGTCCACATCGTGGGGTCGTGGTCTGGGGACAGCTGCTGCGCGTGCCGGAGTTGCATTCGGCTTCGATGGCCTTGGGCTCAGCCGAATTTGGACCGAGGCGGTCGAAACAAACACCGCTCCAGTCAAAGTGCTTCGCCGTCTCGGCATGCGAGAGATTGCACTCGGGAGCAAAGAAGACTTCTTGAGGCAAACCTCGCAATACGTTCAGTTCGAAATATTGGCCATGGAGTGGCAGCAGTCAGCCAGCCTCGCCGCCGCTGAGGGTTCCCACTCCGGGAACAGGGCATGAGTCTCGGCCAATGCCTTTGGCCCGATTGCGGTCTCCGTTTATGAACGGTCCCATGGGGCGGCTAATCGGCGTCCAGTCGGGGAAACGCGAGCACTACCGGCTGAGCTGCGATCAGACGTTATGTTGACCTTTATTGTCGGCATCCTTTTTGTCTGTGCGGTCTTGGGTTATCGACGCGTTCGGGAATCCTCGAGGCGCGAGCAGCAGGCGATCGACAAATCTCGCTGTGGAGAAACGATCAAAGTTACCGACGGCCGCTGGCTAGCATGCTTATGCAAGCAGCAGCGGGACTCCTCGTCGTAATTGGGGCCGTCTTTTTCCTCATCCTCTGGGGTGCGGGCGACATCTTTCTATCCAGTGAGGTTCCTCTTGTGGGCCCGTGGAGACATTAAAGAATCGTGTCCTGCCGGGTCGGAGCCACAGGTGGGATTCAGATGGTGTCGGCCCATAACCGTCCAGCATGGACCGGTCAGCGCCGCCCCGAGGCGGAGGCGCCTCGTGCGTGATCGGCTCGTTCAAGGCAGCCGCACAGAAATCCACTAAACGATCTTTTCTATTGACATTCAATAGATAACTATTGATACTCGATAGATGAGCTCGAATATATCTCGGACCTCGCATGCGATAACGATAGCGACCTGGATGGCGCTCGGTGCTCTAGCCGTCGTCATCGTTGTCGGTGGAATCCTGCTGTTTCCGATCTCTGCTTCTCTCGCTCGCGACAATCCTGAGTTTGCTGACTTACAACCCCTCCTTCTCGCGCTAGCCTGGGCTGTCGGCGTCTGCGCAGAAGCAGTGCTCGCCGCGACGGCCCTATTGGTCGGGTATATCCATCAGGATCGGATCTTCGATCGCGCCGCGGCACGAGCGGTCGACCTGCTGGTTCTGACGGTCATCATCGCGACTGTCCTAATCGCGTCTCTTCTACCCTTCATTCCGGGCCCGCCGCTACTGGCGCTCCTGATATTCGGCGGCGTCCTGCTGGGAATCACCCTGTCTCTCGTTCTAAGCGTTCTCCGGTCGCTGCTGCGCCGCGCGGTCCTCATGCGAGTCGAACTCGACGAGGTCGTGTAGTGGCCGTACGGATCCTCATCGACCGCCTGCTGGTTGAACGCGGCATGTCCGTCGGTGACTTCGCCGCGGCGGTTGGCATCACCCCATCCAACGTCGCCGTCCTCAAAAACGGGCGGGCTCGCGCTATCCGGTTCTCCACACTCGACGCAATATGCCGAGTCCTACACTGCCAGCCGGGTGACATCCTGGACTGGAAAGACGACCAGCGCGCAGACTCCTGATTCCCCAGAAGTGTCCCGTAGAAGGTTCGGCGGATTCAACCGGTCGTCGTAACACTCGATTTTGTGAGGTGTTGTACGTGTGGTTGAAGTATGAGCTGGTTGAGAAACAGGCGCGGTTTTGGGTGTTGATCACCCAAGGTTCGACGCTGACTGCAGCGTGCGATGCTGTGGGGGTGAATCGACGAACTGGACGGCGTTGGCGTCAAGCAACGGGTGGGCGGATCCCTTTTCTCGCCCACGAAGGCGGCCATCGGTCATTCGTGATGGCGTAGTCGACAGCGCCTTGGCCGGCAATAGTGCCGCTACTCCCCTCACCGCGAGTACTGAGCTGCCGCGGATATCTCGGACAGTGGGTCCTCTGGAAATGAAGGTTCACTGAAAGTAGAGAGCAGTATGACTGCAGCACGTAGGCGTTACACCCAAGACTTCATAGACGGGCTGCGCCACGAGATGATCACAACGTACAAACCGATCAAGGACGTCGCTACCGCGTACGGCATCGGGCCCGAGCCGCTCCGCAACTGGCTGGGTAAATACCGCGAGGCCAATGGCGGCACCGGGACTGATTTGACGGTGCCGGAACGAGCTCGTTTGACGGAGCTTGAGCAGGAAGTTCACGAGTTGCGGGGCGGTGAGCGCGTTCTTGAAAAAAGCCAGCGCTTACTTCGCGCAGGGGCAGCGGTAGTGAGCAAGTACGAATACATCGACTCTCAAAAATCTGACCCCACCAACCGGAATTCGGTGGTGAGAATATGCCTGTGGTTGGCCGTGTCCACGTCAGGTTTTCACCATTGGGCAATCCGACCGCAGTCAGCGACTGCTGCCCGCCGACCGCCCGGCGTGAAGTTCGTCGGTGACATCACCTACATCTACACCTGGCAGGGATCCATCTATCTGGCCATCGTCATCGACTGCTATTCCAAGAAAGTCGTTGGTTAGTCCATCGCCGATCACACGCGAGTTCGTCGCCGACGCCCTCGCCAGCGCCGCTGCAACAACCCTGATCGAGCCAGACGCGATCTGGCACTCCGACCCGCAGCAGCGTTTACACATCGGCCGAGTTTCAAGCCTTGGTGACCGGTCTGGGGATGCGTTCCCCGATCGCGCACACCGGCGTAGGCTGAAACAACAGCATGGCGGAAAGTTTCTTCTCGATGCTCAAGAACAAGCGCGTTGATCGCACCGTACACGCGACGAAATCACAAACTCGCAGCGACGTCATCCGCTATATCGAAGGGTACTACAGCAGCCGACGCCGGCACTCCGCGCTCGGTTACCGTAGGCCCAACGACGTCCACTATGGTGAGCAGCAGTCGGCACTGACGGCGTAGAGGGATCCACTAATGCCGCTGTCCGAAATGCCCACAGTAGTTCAAAGAAGACCTTCAAGGCCTATCTAGAAAACTGCAATGCCTACCGGATGAAACCCAAGGGCCGCCCCGACAAGGACGGATTTCAGCGCTTCCTTTACCCCACTCCCGGCAGCTATACGGCCATTGACCGTGTCAGTGGCAAACGGGTGGCCAAACCCTCCACACCAGTGAGTGTCACCATTCCCCTCGACGCCGGCGCACCATCCGAACGAAACCGAGACCCTCGGCTCGCGGTCAAGCACCTACAGAAATTCGCTTACAAATCAAAAGAACACCGCGAGCACTTCGGCATGCGCAGCCTCGTCGAGTCCGCCAACAAAACGCTCATGGGCAAGAACTTCGAAGACCTCGCCAACGTCAGCAAACGCTCCGGCCGCGGTTCGCCTTCAACTACCTCGCCGCAACACTCGCCGCCGTCTCCTCGAACCTCCGCAAAACCTACGACTTCTACGTCAAAGCCGCCGAACTCGACCTCGGCGAGAAGCTCTCCCGCGAACGCCGCCGCAAAGAAGCCACCGGAACACCACTGAGCGCCCACAGCTCCCTACCGGCCCTGGCGCCACCGCAGTAACAACGCCCGCCACCTACTCCAGCACTAACCACCCGCGCACCGAACGCATCAGCCTGCCCACCCGCAGGCTATTTCCGATTTAAAAGGTCAACGCCACCTCAACCGACCCGATCGGCCCCGCCAACACCGTTAAAAACCGAAGGCCGGTCGAGTATTTCTACTCAACCGGCCCGTTCGCTTGGATTTCATGAAAACGACACTTCAATTTCCAGAAACACCCGCAGTGCGCGAGAGGGGACTTGAACCCCTACGTCCTTTCGAACACTGGCACCTGAAGCCAGCGCGTCTGCCAATTCCGCCACTCGCGCGAACTTAGGAATGCTAACACTGTGAGGGGGGTCAGCGCCATTCGAGGCCGCGCCGCGCGCTCCCGCGGGTCGTTTCGAGCGTGACCCCGCCCGATATCGGTGGCCGCTACTGTCACTCACGTAGCGAGTCCCCACATGCGACGCACCCACAACGGATGCCGCCGCTCGGCTGCACCCGCCGCATCCGCCAGCCAAACCCCATTGCATGCGCTCGCTCACATCGGCACGAACGCGCGCGCCGTATCCGCCCCCGAAAAAGTCCAGAGGAATGCCCATAATGGGCCCCGAATTCGGTCAGGGACCCTCCACAGGTAGTATGACTGTTCGTGCCGTTTGCGCCTCCAAGGCGGGTTGTCCCTCGAGACAAGTAACATGCTCATAGCCAAACGGACCGGATCGGGAGACCTGTGGGCATACTGGATAACTTTGAAAAGGGATTGGAGCGCGCCGTCAACGGAGCGTTCGCCAAGACCTTTCGATCGGGCTTGCAGCCGGTGGAAATTACTTCTGCGCTGCGTCGTGAGCTCGACACCAAGGCCGCTGTAGTCGCGCGGGATCGCATTCTCGCGCCCAATCGCTTCACCGTGCGCATGTCCCATACCGACTACACCCGCATGAGCGCGCTCGGCGTGACCCTCATCGATGAGCTCACCGCCCTGCTGCAAAAACACGGCACCGAGCAGCGCTACCAGTTCACCGGTGGCATCGTGATCACCCTGCAAGACGACGGCAGCCTCAGCGAAGGCCTGGTACAGATCGACTCCAACACGGTCGCGACCACTGTCGCCTGGACACCGGTTCTCGATATCAACGGCACCCGGTACCCGCTGGTCAAGGCACGTACCGTGATCGGTCGCGGCTCCGATGCAGACATCACCATCGACGACACCGGCACCTCCCGCCGCCATGTGGAGATTCTCTGGGACGGTGCCCGCGCCCAGGTGCGCGACCTCGGCTCCACCAACGGCTCGCAACTCAACGGCGCCCCGGTCAGCCAGGCCATCCTCGAACCTGATTCGATCGTTACCATTGGCCGCACCCGCATCGTGTTCCGCGTGCTCGCGCAGGCCTCCCACGAGACTCCGCGTGCAGCCGGACCGACCGACCCCGCCACCGAACGCCATGACATGGGCGGATTCTGGGGGCCGGGCGCATGAACGTCAGCGAGCTCACCCTGCTGGTGCTGCGCATCGGATTCCTCCTCCTGCTCTGGATGTTCATCTTCGGCATCGTCTACGCCCTGCGCAGCGACCTGTTCGGCCAGCGCGTGCGCCGCCTGAAAACGGATGCCGCCGCGCCGGCCTCCGCCGCCGCCTTCCCCGCCGCCGCTGATCCCATTGCAGCCCCCGCACCAGCCCCGGTCACCGTGCCGGTCGCGCGGGCCAGCCCGACCGCCGACGGTTCATTCGCCACCGCCCAAAACA
Source organism: Cryobacterium sp. Y62 (assembly GCF_002929785.1). Lineage (NCBI taxonomy): Bacteria > Bacillati > Actinomycetota > Actinomycetes > Micrococcales > Microbacteriaceae > Cryobacterium > Cryobacterium sp. Y62. Next base: position 6,839 of record NZ_PJJK01000084.1, read on the forward strand.
CCACGCGTCTCGTCATCACGAGCGGGCCGAAGGCCGGCACGGAGTTTCCACTCAGCACCGAAACCATCACGATCGGCCGCTCGGCTGACTCGAGCCTGGTCATCCGCGATGATTACACTTCAACCCACCACGCCCGGCTCATGCTGTGGCATGACGAGTGGATGCTGCAAGACCTCGATTCCACCAATGGCACCTTCCTGGCCGGCACCCGCGTCACCGTGCCGACCAAAATTTCCCTGAACGCCACAGTGAAGATCGGCGCCACCAGCTTCGAGCTTCGGCGGTAAGTTATGGCGACGGTAAGTCACAGCGCAGCCGCGTCCCACGTCGGTAAGGTTCGCTCCAACAATCAGGACTCCGGTTACGCCGGACACACCCTATTCGTGGTCGCCGACGGCATGGGCGGCCACGCCGGCGGAGACGTCGCGTCGTCGATCGCCACAAAACGCATCATCGAGGCCGACAAGCCCTATCCGAGTGCCCAGGAAGCCGAATTCGCCCTGCAGGCCGCCCTGATCGGCGCCAACGCCCAGCTGGCCGAGACCGTGTTCGAGCATGCCGAACTCACCGGAATGGGCACGACCGTCAGCGCCATCGTGGTGCTCGAGAACGAGGTCGCGATCGCCCACATCGGCGACTCGCGCATCTATCTGCTGCGCGACAACGAACTCTCCCAGATCACCATCGACCACACCTTCGTGCAGCGCCTGGTCGACAGCGGTCGCATCACCGAGGCCGAAGCCATGGTGCATCCGCGCCGCTCAGTACTCATGCGCGTGCTCGGTGACGTCGAGGCGAGCCCCGAAATCGACACGTCGATCTTGGCCACGATCGACGGCGACCGCTGGCTACTGTGCTCTGATGGCCTCACCGGTGTCGTCTCGCACACCGGCATAGCTTCCGCCCTGGCCAGTGGCGCCAACGCGCAGGATGTCGCCGACCTGCTCGTGAAGGAAAGCCTCGACGGCGGCGCCCCAGACAACGTGACCGTTGTCATCGTCGATATCGGCGCGGGCGACGGCAGCACGCGCACAGACAACCCCGTCGTCGTGGGTTCGGCGGCCAATCCGCTCGCCTTCGGTGAGGAACCCGGCCGCAACCGCCCTCTGCGCATCCCGGCCCTGCGGCTGCACCCGGTACGTGAGACGCACTTCGAACCCGATTCCCAAGATTACCTCTCTGAACTGATCGAAGAGGATGCCCGCCGCGCGCGCCGCCGCAAGACCACCTGGCTGTTTGGCGTCATTCTGCTGGTGGTCGCGATCGTCGGCACCAGTATCCTGAGCTATCAGTGGACCCAGACGCGCTATTTCGTCGGCTCCGAGGGCTCGACCGTCGCGATCTACCAGGGTGTACAGCAAGACATCGGCCCAATCAAGCTGTCCAGTGTTTACGAGGCCACCGAGATCAGCCTGTCCGATTTGCGCGTCTACGACCGCCAGCAGGTCGAGGAGACCATCAGTGCCGGCTCCCTCGCGGATGCGCAAGCCATCGTCGAACGGCTGAAGGGTGCGCTCGTTGAGTAAAGCATCCGCTCAAAAAATTCGGCCGGCGCCGACCGCCGGGCCGGTACGTCGTCTGTACCTGCCGCAAAAGCTGCGCAACCTTGAACTGTTCCTGCTGCTGATCGCCTGCTTCATCAACGCGAGCGCGGTCGTGCTCGTGCAGCTTGGCGCTCTCGGCTACCTCGACCCGACCCTGGTGCTGCTCGGCACCGGCCTGTCGGTTCTGGTCGTCAGCCTGCACGTGGTGCTGCGATTTGTCGCTCGCGACGCCGATCCCTTCATTTTGCCGATCGCCACGGTGCTCAACGGCATCGGCATAGCCATGATCTACCGCATCGACATTGCCGACCAAGACAGCGGCTGGGAGAGCGCCGCCGTGCGCCAAACGGTGTGGAGCGCCCTGGCCATTTTCAGCGCCATCGTCGTGCTGCTCGTGATCCGCAATCACCGGGTGCTGTTTCGATACACCTATATTTTCGGTCTCGTCGGTGTGGTGTTGCTCTTTCTGCCGCTCGTTCCCGGTCTGGGTAAGGAAATCAGCGGCGCCCGAGTCTGGATCGGCTTTGGCAGTTTCGGCACGTTCCAGCCCGGTGAGATCGCCAAGATCGCCCTCGCCGTGTTCTTCGCCGGCTACCTCGTGCGCAACCGCGACAGTCTCTCCATGGTCGGTAAGAAATTTTTGGGCGCGCGCTTTCCGCGCTTGCGCGACCTCGGTCCGATTCTCGTGGTGTGGGCCCTGTCGATGTCGGTCATCATCTTTCAGCGCGACCTCGGAACCGCCCTGCTCTACTTCGGTCTGTTCCTGGTCATGCTCTACCTCGCGACCGGGCGGGTGAGCTGGGTCATCATGGGCATGGGCCTGTTCCTCGGCGGGGCTCTGCTGGCCAGCCAGACCCTCAACTACGTCAACGGCCGATTCACCAACTGGCTTGATGCGCTCAACCCTAAAGTCTACGAAGCCGAGGGCGGCAGCTTTCAGCTGGTGCAGGGCTTGTTCGGCCTGGCCAAGGGTGGACTGCTCGGCACTGGTTGGGGCCAGGGCCGCCCCGAACTGACCCCGGTACCGCAGAGTGACTACATCATTGCGAGCCTCGGCGAGGAGCTCGGGCTCGCCGGAATCTTCGCCATCCTCGCTCTGTACCTCCTATTCGTGGCCCGCGGATTCCGCATCGGCTTCGCCGGTCAGGATGACTTCGGCAAGCTTCTCGCCGTCGGCTTGGCTTTTGTTGTGGCGCTGCAGTGCTTCATCGTTATCGGCGGTGTCACCCGGGTGATCCCTCTCACCGGTCTGACCACGCCGTTCCTGGCCGCTGGCGGCTCCTCGCTCGTGGCCAACTGGATCATCGTGGCCTTGTTACTGCGGCTCTCCGACACCGTGCGCAATCAACCCAGGCTGGTGGTCTAGTGAACCGCGAACTCAAGCGCGTCAGCATCGTTGTGATGCTGATGTTCATCGCCCTGCTCAGCTCTACGTCGATCGTGCAGGCTTTTCAGGCCGATAATCTGTCGGCCGACCCCCGCAACACCCGCACACTGTACGACAGCTACCAGGTCGAGCGCGGCGCCATTCTCGTGGCCGGCGACCCAATCGCCCAGTCCATGCCGGCCGACGACGACTATAAATTTCTGCGCACCTATGCCAACCCAGAATTGTATGCGCCGATCACCGGATACATTCCGATCAACGGCGAACCGACCGGGCTGGAGTTCGCCCTCAATGCCGAGATGACCGGAACCTCCAACTCACAGTTCTTCGACAAGATCAGCGCCCTCGTCACCGGCCAGGACCCGAAGGGTGCTGCCGTAGAGGTCACCATCGACCCGGTGGCCCAGCAGGCCGCCTGGGACGCCCTCGGTGATTACACCGGATCGGTCGTCGTGACCGAGCCGACGACCGGCCGCATCCTGGCGATGGTCTCCAAGCCGAGCTTCAACCCGAACCTGCTCACCGTGCACAACAACGCCGACGTCACCGCTAGCTACGAGGCCCTTTTGGCCGACGAGAATGACCCGCTGATCAACCGGACGATCAATTCGCTCAACCCACCCGGGTCGATCTTCAAGCTCGTGGTGACGACGGCCGCCCTCGAGTCGGGCGACTACACGCCGGAGAGCACCTTTCCGAACCCGGCCGTGTACACCGCACCGGGCACGACGAGTAAGATTGAAAACTCCAGTGGGTCAACCTGCGGTGCCGGTGAGACGGTCACCCTCGCCACGGCACTGCGCTTGTCCTGCAACATTCCGTTCGCCGAATTGGGCGTTCAGCTCGGCGACACGGCCATTCGGGGGACCGCTGAGAAGTTCGGCTTCAACAGCAGCTATGCCATTCCGATGGCCGTGACTACGAGCGTGTACCCCGACGGGCTCGACGACCCGCAGACCGCTCAGTCAGCTTTCGGCCAGTACGACGTGACCACGACCCCGCTGCAGATGGCCATGGTCAGCGCTGCCATCGCCAATGGTGGCGTCGTGATGGCGCCCAACCTGGTGCAGGAAATTCTCGCGCCCAACCTCAGCGCCATCCAAACTTTCGAACCGGCAGAACTTGGACGGGTGATGAGCGAAAAAACAGCTTCAACACTGACCGCGATGATGATTAACGGCGTTCAGGATGGCGCCGCAAGCAATGCAAGAATAGACGGGGTCGATGTGGCGGGGAAAACCGGCACGGCGCAGAACGGGTCTACCGATCCGTTCACACTGTGGTTCACTGGCTTCGCGCCGGCGGACGACCCACAATTTGCCATCACCGTTCTGATCGAGGACGGCGGAGGAGAAGGACAAACCGGGTTCGGCAACAAACTTGCCGCTCCTGTCGCACAGAAAGTACTAGAGGCGGTGCTTAACAAATGAGACCCACAGCAGGCCTCACCTTCGGGGGACGATACGAGCTGCAATCGCGCATTGCGATTGGCGGCATGGGCGAGGTGTGGAAGTCCACCGACCTCGTCATCGGTCGAAGCGTCGCCATCAAGATTTTGAAGGACGAATATCTCGGCGACCCCGGTTTTCTTGAGCGCTTTCGCGCTGAGGCCCGCCACGCGGCCCTGGTCAATCACGAGGGCATCGCGAATGTCTTCGACTACGGCGAAGAGGACGGCAGTGCCTTCCTGGTCATGGAACTCGTCCCCGGCGAAGCCCTGTCGACCATTCTCGAACGCGAGCACGTTCTTCCGACCGACAAGGTGCTCGACATTGTCGCGCAGACCTCGGCCGCGCTGCACGCCGCCCACGCCGCCGGTCTCGTGCACCGCGATATCAAGCCCGGAAACCTGCTCATCACGCCAGAGGGCCGGGTTAAGATCACCGATTTCGGCATCGCTCGCATCGCCGACCAGGTTCCGCTCACCGCGACCGGCCAGGTCATGGGCACCGTGCAGTATCTCTCGCCGGAACAGGCAAGCGGCCACCCCGCATCGCCGACCACCGACATCTACTCGATCGGCATCGTCGCGTACGAGTCACTGGCCGGACGTCGACCCTTCACGGGCGAGTCGCAGGTCGCGATCGCCATGGCTCAGATCAACGAAATCGCGCCCGACCTGCCGGTGACGGTGTCAGAGCCGGTGCGCAATCTGGTCTTCGCCTGCCTGGCCAAGAACCCAGCCGACCGTCCGGCGTCGGCGGCGCACCTGGCGCGCGCGGCATCCGCTTTGCGTCGCGGTGACGTCGCTGCAGCCGCGGTGGCCGTGCCGTCAGTTTTGGGTGGCCTCTCGGCCACGAGTGCCACCATGCTCATGCCCGGTGCCGGTTCCGACCAGGCTACGACCATTCTTCCGGCCACCGGCGTGCCCGTCACGCGAGCCTCTGCGGCCGCTGCAGAGGTAGAGGCAGAGAAAAAGAAGCGCAGCCCGTGGACCTGGGCACTGATCGCTCTTGTCGCGCTGCTCGTGATCGTGTTGACCGGCACGCTCATCGCCCTGTTCACCCAGAACACCGAGACGCCGGCACCAAACCAGACCACGTCAGCGCCACCCTCGTCAACCCCGTCGGCCACGCGCTCGGCAACCCCGTCCCCCACGCCGACGCCGTCGCCCACCAATGCGAACACTTCGGTCAATCCGGAAGACTTTGTGGGAAAGCCCAGCGCCGATGCCGCCGCCCTGCTTGTTGAGATGGGATTCGTGGCGTTTATCGAAGCCGGAAATGCCGCGGGGTCCGCGGACGACGTTGACAAGGTTTATCAGGTCAACCCGCGGGGACCGGTTCCTGCCGGCACGACCGTGACGCTCACCGTTTACGGCGCGTTCCCCACGCCGAGCACGCCGAGTTCGAAGCCGACGGTGACACCGGTCGCGGTGGCGGAAGACGGCACCGTGACGGTCAGCTGGGGCGCTCAGACCTGTCCCACCGGTCAAACATTGTCGGGCTACAAGGTCGTCGCCGACGGTGGCGGTGCCAGCGTCGCCGCCGATGGCCTCACCTCAGCGGATGTGCTGACGACAACCGTCACGGCCGGGAATGCGAACTTCACAGTGACGTTCAGCTACTTCTGTGGCCAGGTCAGCTCGGATTCCTCGCCGCCCTCTGACACGGTCGTGGTTACCCCTGCCGCCGTCGTCGTCGAGTAATTCCCCGATGCCGTGCGGTAATGTAGCGCTCACTGTGCCCAACTCGGGCATTCGTTTTATTGTGGGGGAGTTCGCTCGTGCCTGACTCTGGCCGTTTGATCGCGGGCCGCTATCGCGTCGGGGCGCGCCTCGGCCGTGGCGGCATGTCCGACGTACATATCGGCACCGATTCCCGGCTCGGTCGCACGGTGGCCATCAAGTTGCTCAAATCAAGCCTGGCCTCCGACCCGGCGTTTCGCACCCGCTTTCGGCAAGAGGCCCAGGCTGCAGCTCGCATGGCCCACCCGACCATCGTGCGTGTGTTCGATGCCGGCGAAGAGACCGTCACCGACGACGCCGGTCACGATTCCCAGGTTCCGTTCATCGTCATGGAACACGTCGACGGTCGACTGCTCAAGGACATCATTCGTGAGGGTCCAATCGAGGCGACCGAGGCCGTACGCATCATCGACGGAGTCCTGACCGCGCTCGAATACTCGCATCGCGCCGGTGTGGTGCATCGCGACATCAAGCCCGGCAACATCATGATCACCAAGTCCGGCCAGGTCAAGGTGATGGATTTCGGTATCGCTCGTGCCATCTCCGACTCCGCCACGACCGTCGCCCAGACCACCGCCATCCTCGGTACCGCCGCCTACTTCTCGCCAGAGCAGGCGAAGGGTGAGTCCGTCGATGCGCGCACCGACCTGTATTCCACGGGCGTGGTGCTGTTTGAGATGCTCACCGGGCGGCCGCCGTTCCGCGGCGACACGCCCGTGGCCGTCGCCTACCAACACGTGAGTGAACTGCCGCCAAAGCCCTCAGCGCTTAATCCCAAGGTGTCGCCGGCACTGGACACGGTCGTGCTGCACGCCCTGGCTAAGGACCGCTTCGCCCGCTATCAAAGTGCCGTCGAGTTTCGCAATGACGTCGAGACCGCCGGATCCGGCCAGATTCCCGTTCATCGGGCCGGCGACGAGGTCGGTGCCGGCCTGTTCGGGGCTGCGCCGACGGCGATCACCGGTTCAGCACTCGCCCTCAAGCAGCTGTCCGAAGACCAGACAATGGTGCGCACTCAGCGTCGCCCTCCGGTGATCTGGGTCTGGGCCGGAATCGTCTGCGTCGTGGTCATCGTCGTCGCGGTCATGATCTGGGTAGCCAATCTGCAGCCCTCGGTGGAACTGCCCGACAGTTCACGCCAGATTCCAGCACTCACCGGGCAAACCTATGACGAGGCCCAAAATACCCTCCTCGACCTCGACCTCGGGACCACGCGTGCCGAGGAGTCGAGCACGACCGTTCCGGCCGACGAGGTCATTCGCACCGACCCTCCCGTCGACACCATCGTCAATCCCTCTGACGTGATCAAGGTCTTCATCTCTACCGGTCCAGTGCCCGTCGTGGTTCCCGACGTCACCAATCAGCCCATAACGGATGCCCAGGCCGCGATCGAAGCGCTCGGTTTCGTTTCCGGGTCGGTCACTACCGAGAACTCACCGACCGTGGCGGCCGATATCGTTCTGCGGACCGATCCGGCCGCGGCGTCCTCCGAATTCGCCGGCGATACCATCAACTACATCGTGTCGAGTGGCCTGGTCACCCTCGGGGACCTCACCGGTCAGTCCCTGGTTGCCGCGATCGATCTGGTCAGCGCCGACGGCCTCACGCCGAGCTCCAAGCCTGATGACACCTGCGACCAGGAGTCTGGCTCCCCGATCAAGGCACAGTCGCTGGCCCCCGGAGACGTTCCCCAGCGCTCCGAGATCACCCTGATCTACTGCGCCCGCTCCTAGCCCGCACCCCGCCTCTGCGCCGGAGCCGGGCTCGGAATGCGGGTGCATTATAGATCATGGTTCCCGTTCCGTTAGGTGAGCCCGGAGAAGTTAGCTGAGGCGCAACAGCGGGTGCAGGCCCTTCGCAGTCTCCTGGGCAGACGGCAGCCCGGTCAGGGCGAGCCAGTTGCCAAGCATCCGGTAGCCGCCTTCGGTCAGGACCGACTCCGGGTGAAACTGCACCCCCAAAATAGGAGCAGTTACGTGCCGCAGCCCCATAATGACTCCGCCCTGCGTGCGCGACGTGACGATCAGGTCGCTCGGCACTGTCGACGCGACAACGGCTAGGGAGTGGTAGCGCGTTGCAGTAAACGGTTGCGGCACACCCTCATAAAAGTCACTGCCGTCATGCGTGATGAGCGAGGTTTTGCCATGCATGAGTTCTTCAGCATTGGTCACCGTGGCCCCGAAGGCCTCGGCGATGGCCTGATGGCCGAGGCAGACGCCGAACATGGGCAGGTTGGCCGTTAGCGACGCCTCGACGACGGCGACGGACACACCGGCATCTGAAGGCTTCCCGGGGCCCGGCGAGACGAGCACGCCGTCGTAGTCGGCAATCCGAGCGCCCGCATCGGTCTTCTCGAAGGAATCGTTGCGCACAACATCGGTGTCCGCGCCAAGTTCCATCAGATACCCGTTGAGGGTATAAACGAAGCTGTCATAATTGTCGATAACCAGAATTCGGGTCATGGGCCGTCTACCGTCGCTTCCTCGCTGTTGAGAATTCCATCGATCCACGGATACACCCAGGTGGCCAGCACGGCCAGTACGGCTACCAGCAGAATCAGGACCAGAATGATGCGCACCCAGATCGGTCCGGGTAGAACACGCCACAGTGCTGCGTAAATAAGAGCCTCCTAGCCCTGAGCGGCGATGATCGGTGCGAGCTCGGCGGGAGCGCCGGCCGAAAGTGGCTGCCACGACTCAAGCACGCCGTAGGCGATGATGCGTTCCGCAGTGGAATACAGCGGATTGCAACTAGTGAGCGTGATGATGCGGTCGACCGGGGGCCCGTCTGGATAGTTGGGAACGGATGCCAGTACCTGCACCTGCGACGGTGCCACGTATTCGGTATCGCGGTACCGGTAGGTGTAATAGCCGTCGGCCGTCTGCACGTAGATGGCGTCGCCGAGTTGCAGCTCGTTGATCAGGTGCATGCCACCGCCGAAGGCGCTGCGGTGCGCGGCAACGGCGAAGTTTCCAATCTCGCCAGGCATCTGCGTGCCGGGGTAGTGTCCGATGCCCAAACGGTTACTGTTCAAGACGTCATGGCCGGTGCCTTCGGCAATGCTGCGGTGGTAACTGTCACCAAAACGAGGTACATACAACACCGCGAAGGCAGTGGCATTACCGGGTGCAGCTGCAACGACGGGCTCGCCGTAGTCCACCGCCACGGGGGCCGTATCCGGTTCTACCGGGTCAGCCGTCGATTCGGGGAGCGGCGTCGACGTGTCCTGGGCGATCCAGTCTTGGCTGATTTCACTCGCAGCCGAGGACTGCGAATTGGCCATGATCATGTCATTCCACCACAACTGCCAGCCCAGAAACAGCAGTACGAGCGCGCTGGCCGTGATCAGCAGTTCACCGAGCACGCCCAAGACTGTGACTTTGCCAGACGGGCCTGTACTTGAGCGGTGCCGACCTTTGGTACCAGCGCCGGGCGACTCGGACCCATCGGGCACCGGCGCGGTGCGATCGTCTGCCTGTGGACACATAATTCGATTCTACTGACCTGAGTTGTGCCCGGTCCCCGCGTCACAGCCACGAAAACAGGCGGAGACGCTAGGATCGCAGAATGGCACGTAAGAATTCTCGCACCAAGCCCGCTCGCACCGAAGTTGCCCGCTCGAACGAGGACGCGCCCAACGCCGTCTGGTTCAAGCCGGTCATGTTCGGTTTTATGCTGCTGGGCCTGGCCTGGATCATCGTGTTTTACGTCAGTGGCAGCCAGCTTCCCATCGCGGGTCTCGGCGCCATGAACATACTGGTCGGCTTCGGAATCGCGTTCATCGGCTTTCTGATGACCACCCGCTGGCGTTAGTTCTGTCGCGCCGACAAGTCCCGAACCGCTCACGCACCGGTGATTAAGCGGATACTGCCCGGCTACCGAAATTCGGAAGCGCAGATAATGACACCGGTGTAATTATCCCCATGTGGATAGACCTGTGGATAACTTTCCGGTACTCCGGGTGGTCAGCCAATCGGGGCGAGCAAGCTCATAATTTTGAGGACTCCGATAACCACGAGAAGTGCGGCGACTCCCGTGATCAAGACCATCTGCAGCCCCTTTTGCGCTGGCCGCCGGGTACGCATGAGAACGAACCCGATGAGTGCGCCCCCGACTATGCCGCCGAGGTGAGCCTGCCAGGCGATCCCCGGAATGAAGCTCACGACCACGTTGATGCCGAGCAGGACCAGGAGCTGCTTCGAATTTCCGCCGAGACCGCGCTGAATGACTAAGAAGGCACCCATAAGCCCGAACAGGGCCCCTGATGCCCCAACGACGTAGGTGTACGGAGTAGCCAGCACCAGAACCCCGACCGACCCGGCAAAACCGCTGATCAGATAGAGCGCAAGGAAACGACCACGGCCGAGTACCCCTTCGAGCATCGGGCCGAAGATCCATAGCATGTACATGTTGAGCAGCACGTGAAACGGCAAGCCGCCTTGCGAATGCAGAAAAACACTGGTCAACATGCGCCACGGCTCAATGAGGGTGAGGGCCGGCGCGTATGCGAATCGTTGGGTGATCCCGAGGCCGGGGATCCATTGCAGGACGAAGACGAAGACGGTGATCGCGATGAGCGCGTAAGTCACCGTGGGTTGGCCGTTCCCGGTCAGCCGGGTGAGCACGGCAGGTTTGGTGCGGGGAGCGTTCTTGCGCTGCAGTTTCATGCATTCGGGGCAGATAACGCCCACAGCAGCCTGAGTCTGGCATTCGGCGCAAATGGTGCGCCCGCAGCGCTGACACAGGATAAAGCTCTGCCGCCCCGGATGGCGGTAACAAAAATTCGCCGCCGAGGCCGGCAGATCACTCATTCTGGTCTGCTTGTATGAGTTAGACGGACTCGACGGAGACGCTCTGAATGATGACGTCTTCCAGCGGGCGGTCGCGACCATCGGTGCCGACGGTCGCGAGCTTCGCGACGATTGCGCGGCTGTCCTCGTCTTCAACGGCGCCGAAGATGGTGTGCTTGCCCTGCAGCCAGGTGGTCGGCACGACGGTTATGAAGAACTGCGAGCCGTTGGTTCCGTGACCGCCCTGGATTCCCGCGTTCGCCATGGCGAGCACGTAGGGCTGGGTGAAGTCGAGATCGGGGCTGATTTCATCGTCGAACTGGTAGCCGGGGCCGCCAGTGCCCTGGCCGAGCGGGTCGCCGGCCTGGATCATGAAGTCCTTGATGATGCGGTGAAAAACGGTGCCATCGTAGAGCGGCGTGGTGGAGGCGACGCCTGTGGCAGGGTGCTTCCACTCGATTTCGCCGGTGGCGAGGCCGACGAAGTTCTTGACTGTCTTCGGCGCGTGATTGCCGAAGAGATTGACCTTGATCGGTCCGAGTGTGGTGTTCAGGGTGGCGACGGCGGTGTGCTTAGACATACTCCGATTCTTGCACAGCAACCGTCGCCTACCCTGATCGACCCCGTGCGCTTCCGGGACGTTCCCAGTGCATTCGCTGGCAAGACATCGATTGCGCGCCAAGGTTTCAGTGGCAAGATGGGCACTCAGTGGCAAGATAGATACACATTCGCCACACACGACATCGATGGAGGGTCCAGATGAGCCTGTCACGCAAGCGCCGCAAGGAACTCACTCGGCTGCGCAAAAGCGCAGACGAATTATGGAGCCACCAACAAGAGGTATTGGAGCGAGCGAACGTTCTCGCTCGCCAGGCCGGTCACCAGGCCGGCATTCTCGCCCGCGAAGAAGTTGCTCCGCGCGTTCGCGAGAGCTACGACCACTACGTACGTCCAGGCGTGAACGCCACCCAGGAAGCCGCAGACGGTGTTCGCCGCCGCGTGGTGAACGACGTCCTTCCCGGCATCGGTACCGCCATCGGCACAGTCATGTCGGTTGGTGACGTCGCGCGTGACGCCCGCGTGCGAGCTGCGCTGGGCCGCATCCGCTTGCAGAAGCCCGTCGTGGTCGAACCTAAGGGAGTGGGGGCCGGAACCTACTTCGCCCTCGGTCTAGCCGTCGTAGCCGCTGCAGGCGTCGCCTACGCCGTCTGGCAGACGTTCCGTGCCGATGACGAGCTCTGGGTGGCCGACGATGAGGTTGAACCGGGCGCGTCGCAGGAAGACTAGCGCCGCAACATTACCCGCTTGCAGGGTCCGCATCCAACCGGATGCGGGCCCTGCCGCGTTAACGGTCGTAACGGACCGCAGCAATCGCTACGATGCCATCTCACCGGATGTCCCGCTTGGTACGGAAAATAATCCCCAGGGGTACAAGAAAAGACCCGTCCGAAGACGAGCCTTGATTTGTGGAGCCACGGGGAATCGAACCCCGGACCTCCTGCTTGCAAAGCAGGCGCTCTACCAATTGAGCTATGGCCCCGTTTTCTCACCCCCGTGATAACGGGTGAGAGCTTATGAAGCTGGTGCTGCGTGGGGATACCGGGATTTGAACCTGGGACCTCTTCATTATCAGTGAAGCGCTCTAACCAACTGAGCTATATCCCCCTGTTGGGCAGATTGAAGACTATCGGAATCTGGCCGGAACCTGAAATCGAGTCATGCCGCGGTGAGGCGGAGTTGCTTGAATTAGGGTGTGAGGGCTGCTTCCGGGGAAAAACAGCCCTCGATTGTGCCTATAAAGCCTTGACGACCGCTTAGTTATTGGTGAATCCGACGAGCAGACCGCCGGTAATTTTGACGCTCAGGTTGTACAGAACGGCGTAAATGGCGCCAAGCGCGGTGATTACGACCAGGTTCAGCACGGCCACAACGACCGCGAAGCCCATAACGTTGCCGATCGAAAGAATAGCGGCAAGGTCGGCTGATTCTCCTGCCACGGTGGCGTACAGCTCATCGACACTGGTCAGCACTTGGGTCTGCACGAGCACGGTGTAGGTGAGGAAGGTAGCGACGATCGTGACGATCGCCAGGCATATCGCCACCAAAAACGACAGTTTCACGCTCGACCAGAAGTCAACGTAGACCAGTTTGAGTCGAACCTGCTTGCTCGTGGTCTTACGAGTGGACTTCTTGGCGAGCTTTTCGGCGACGCTACTCATTCGGTGTCTCTACTTTCCCTGAATCCGGGTGAGGAACAGCGCCGTCTGCGGCACTGCTGTCGACCGCACCAGCTGGCAGGTCGGTATCCGTCACGTCTTCTTCGTCGGTGGTTTCGTCCGTGGCGACCAGATTACGTTCAATGTTTTTCGCGATGGAAATGATTCTGTCTTCACTCGCAAACTTTGCGAAGACAACACCCATCGTGTCCCGACCCTTGGCCGGAACCTCGGCGACGTCAGAGCGTACCACCTTGCCACTGGCAAGTACCACAAGAACCTCGTCCTCGGGGTTGACGATCAACGAGCCGACCAGATCGCCGCGATCGTCGTTGAGCTTGGCCACCTTGATGCCCAGGCCGCCGCGATTCTGCAGACGATACTGGTCCGCCGCGGTGCGCTTGGCGTAGCCACCCTCGGTGACCACGAAGACATAACCGTCATCATTGATAACGGATGCGTCCAGCAGCGTATCCTCACCGCGAAAGTGCATCCCAATCACGCCGGAGGTGCTGCGGCCCATCGGGCGCAGCGCTTCGTCGGTGGCGGTGAAACGAATCGACATCCCCTTGCGGGACACCAGGAGCAGATCGGAATCATCTTCGACCAGCAGCGCGGAGACGAGTTCGTCGCCTTCACGCAGCTTGATCGCGATGATGCCGCCGGTGCGGTTGGTGTCGTATTCATGCAGCGCGGTCTTCTTGATCAGTCCGTCGCGGGTAGCTAGGGTCAGATACTGGGCCACCTCGTAGTCACGAATGTCAAGAATCTGGGCGATTTCCTCGCCCGGCTGCAGCGCGAGCAGGTTGGCAACGTGCTGGCCCTTGGCGTCGCGGCCGGATTCCTGAGCCTCGTAGGCCTTGGCCCGGTAGACCCGGCCGGTGTTGGTGAAAAATAACAGCCAGTGGTGTGTCGTGGTCACGAAAAAGTGTTCGACCACGTCGTCGGCGCGCAGCTGGGCTCCCTTGACTCCCTTGCCACCGCGATGCTGGTTGCGGTAGTTGTCGCTGCGGGTGCGCTTGATGTAGCCACCGCGCGTTACGGTGACCACCATCTCCTCTTCAGGAATGAGGTCCTCGAGCGACATGTCGCCGTCGAAACCAAACATTATTTCGGTGCGCCGGTCGTCGCCGAACTTCGCGGCGATCTCAGCAAGTTCCTCGCTGATTATCGTGCGCTGACGCTCGGGACTGGCCAGGATCGACTTGAATTCGGCGATCTGAAGTTCGAGTTCAGCAGCCTGGTCAATGATCTTCTGGCGCTCGAGGGCGGCCAGACGGCGCAGTTGCATAGTGAGAATTGCGTCAGCCTGAAGCTTGTCCACGTCGAGCAGGGCCATCAGGCCTTCACGAGCGTCGTCGACCGTGTTCGAGCGGCGGATGAGCGCGATAACCTCATCGAGAGCGTCCAGCGCCTTGAGGTAGCCGCGCAGAATGTGGGCATCTGCTTCAGCCTTATTGAGGCGAAACTGGGTCCGCCGAACGATGACCTCGATCTGGTGCGCGACCCAGGCGGAGATGAAACCGTCGAGGGCGAGCGTGCGCGGCACGCCGTCGACAATGGCCAGCATGTTGGCGCCGAAGTTTTCCTGCAGCTGGGTGTGCTTGTACAGGTTGTTCAGCACGACCTTGGCGACGGCGTCGCGCTTGAGCACGATGACAAGGCGCTGGCCGGTTCGACCACTGGTTTCATCGCGGATATCCGCGATTCCGGTGATTTTGGCGTCCTTGACCAGGTCGGCGATCTTGATAGCGAGGTTGTCGGGGTTCACCTGATACGGCAGCTCGGTGATGACGAGGCAGGTACGACCCTGAAGCTCCTCGATGCTGACCACAGCACGCATCGTGATCGAGCCACGACCGGTGCGGTAGGCGTCCTGAATGCCCTTGGTACCCAGGATTTGGGCGCCGGTGGGAAAGTCGGGGCCCTTGATGCGCTGGATCAGTGCTTCGAGCAGCTCGTCGCGGGTGGCGTCGGGGTTGTCGAGGTACCACTGGGCGCCGGCAGCTACCTCGCGCAGGTTGTGCGGCGGAATGTTCGTGGCCATACCAACGGCGATTCCGACCGAGCCATTGACCAACAGGTTCGGAAAACGGGCCGGCAGCACGGTCGGCTCGAGCGTACGGCCATCGTAGTTGTCCTGAAAATCGACGGTGTCTTCGTCGATGTCGCGCACCATTTCGAGGGCGAGCGGCGCCATCTTGGTTTCGGTGTACCGCGGGGCTGCTGCACCGTCATTGCCGGGAGAACCGAAGTTTCCCTGACCCAGCGCGAGCGGATACCGTAGGCTCCACGGCTGAACCAGACGCACGAGCGCGTCGTAAATCGACGAGTCCCCATGCGGGTGAAACTGACCCATCACGTCACCGACGACGCGAGCGCACTTGGAGAACGCCTTGTCCGGGCGGTAGCCGCCGTCGAACATGGCGTAGATCACGCGACGGTGCACCGGCTTCATGCCGTCGCGCACGTCGGGCAGCGCACGCCCGACGATGACGCTCATCGCGTAGTCGAGGTAGGAGCGCTGCATTTCCAGCTGCAGATCGACCTGGTCGATCTTGCCGTGCTGCACGAGGTGGGCTGCCGCAGCAGCCGCGTTCGCTGCCGTTATTTCGGGCGTATTCGAGTCGGAGTTGCCCGTGGTGTCATCAGATGTCAAGGAAACGCACGTCCTTCGCGTTTTTCTGGATGAAGTTGCGTCGAGATTCGACGTCTTCACCCATCAGGGTGGAGAAGATTTCGTCGGCGGATGCCGCGTCGTCCAGGGTGACCTGCAGCAGGGTGCGGGATTCGGGGGCCATTGTGGTTTCCCACAGCTCCTTGTAGTCCATCTCGCCGAGTCCCTTGTAACGCTGAATGCCGTTGTCCTTCGGGATCCGCTTGCCCGAGGCTGCGCCATCGGCAAGAAGGGCGTCGCGTTCGGCATCGGAGTAAACATATTCGTGCGGCGAGTTGGTCCACTTGAGCCGGTACAACGGCGGCTGCGCCAGATAGACGTAGCCGAGGTCGATCAACGGACGCATGTAGCGGAACAGCAGGGTCAACAGCAGGGTCGTGATGTGCTGACCGTCGACATCAGCGTCGGCCATCAACACGATCTTGTGGTACCGCACCTTGTCCGGGTTGAATTCTTCGCCCATCCCAGCACCGAACGCCGTGATCATGGCCTGAACCTCTGCGTTACCGAGGGCACGGTCGAGGCGAGCCTTTTCAACGTTGAGGATCTTGCCGCGCAGTGGCAAGATCGCCTGGAACTCAGGATTACGTCCCTGCACGGCGGAGCCGCCGGCTGAGTCGCCCTCAACAATGAAGATCTCGGACAAGGAGGGATCTTTGCTTTGGCAGTCCTTGAGCTTGCCCGGCATGCCGCCGCCCTCGAGCAGTCCCTTACGCCTGGCAGTTTCGCGGGCCTTGCGGGCCGCCATGCGGGCGTTCGATGCTTGCAGGGACTTGCGAATGATTTCTCGGGCCGAGTTGGGGTTGCGGTTGAACCAGTCGGTGAGCTGATCGTTGGCGACTTTTTGCACGAACGACTTCGCCTCGGTGTTGCCCAGTTTGGTCTTGGTTTGGCCTTCGAACTGCGGTTCGGCGAGCTTGATCGATACGACCGCGGTCAGTCCTTCACGCACGTCATCGCCGGTGAGGTTGTCATCCTTTTCTTTCAGGATGCCCTTCTCGCGGGCGTACTTGTTCACGAGCGTGGTCAGCGCGGCGCGGAAACCCTCTTCGTGGGTGCCGCCCT
Organism: Cryobacterium sp. Y62; assembly: GCF_002929785.1. Classification (NCBI taxonomy): domain Bacteria; kingdom Bacillati; phylum Actinomycetota; class Actinomycetes; order Micrococcales; family Microbacteriaceae; genus Cryobacterium; species Cryobacterium sp. Y62. Next base: position 23,705 of record NZ_PJJK01000084.1, read on the forward strand.
CGTGGGTGTTGATCGTGTTCGCGTAGGTGTGCACGCTCTCGGTGTAGGCCGTGGTCCACTGCATGGCCACTTCCAGCGCCATCTTGCGTTCGTGATCTTCCCACTCGAACGAAATGATTTCCTCGTTGACGAGGTCGGCCTTCTTGGTGCGGTTGAGGTATTCGACATAGTCGACGAGTCCCTGATCATATTTGAAGGTAGTACTGACGACCGTGCCATCGTCATTGCGGTGGGCTTCACGCTCGTCGGTGAGAGTGAGTCGCAGGCCTTTGTTCAAAAAGCCCATCTGCTGAAAACGAGCGCGCAGCGTTTCGTAGTCGAAATCGATCGTCTCGAAGGTTTCAGCACTCGGCCAGAAGGTAATCGTGGTGCCGGTTTCATCGTTCGCTTCGCCCTGTTCCAGGGGAGCGTTGGGAACACCGTTGGAGAAACTCTGGCGCCAAATATAACCCTGTCGGCGAACCTCGACCTCGAGGCGGCTCGACAGGGCGTTCACCACGGAGCTGCCAACACCGTGCAGGCCACCGGAAACGGAATAGCCACCGCCGCCGAACTTTCCACCGGCGTGCAGGACCGTCAGGACGACCTCAACGGTCGAACGGCCCTCGGCTTTGTGAATGTCGACCGGGATTCCGCGACCGTTGTCTTCGACGCGAATGGCACCGTCGGCCAGGATGCGAATATCAATTGTGTCGCAGTGCCCCGCCAGAGCTTCGTCGACGGAGTTATCAACGATCTCATAAACGAGATGGTGTAGTCCGCGCGGTCCGGTGGATCCGATATACATTCCGGGTCGCTTGCGAACGGCTTCCAGGCCCTCGAGCACTTGGATATCGTCTGCACCGTATTCGTGCTCCGGCTCCCGCTCCGCCACTATCGGGGATATATCTGGGGAGGTGCGTTCGGGTGTCGGTTCAACTGTCATCTGAAAATAGGCTCCTGACCATCGCACGGGCGACCATTCAGTCTACCAAATGGGGCGCGACCAACCGGCCATAATCGCCGTTTGACGCCTTTCGTTCAAGGGGTTGACCTTATTTGCTGAATCACCCGTAGGTATCGCGTGGACCACGCCCTGGAATTGATCTGGGACCCTTTTTCCAGGATGGGGCGTTGGGCCCCTGAAAACGAATCGATTGGATGCCGGCATCGGGGTAGCGGGTTGTGATGTGTTCCATGATAACGTTCCGCATCAGACGTAACTGGGTCGCCCAGGCAGTCGACTCGCAGTGCACAGTGAGAACGCCATCATCAATGCCCGCCGGGGTGGAATGCTTGGCGGTTTCTTCACCGGCCAACAGTATCCAGGAGGCGAGCAGTTCCGATTGAGCCAGTGGTGAATTCCAGCCGAGTTGCATGGTGAGGGAGTTGATGGTGTCGCCGAGGCCGCGGGGATCGCGCCCGATTCCAAAGGGCACACTCGAGCTGGCGGCAAGCGCAATGCGCTTACGGCCGCGGGTACGGCGTGCATTCGGATCGCCGAAGATACTCTTGAATCGCAGGTAGACCTGGCTGGCTTCACTGCCATCGGATTCCAGTGAATCACTGCTCTCGGGTGTTTCACGTGGAACATTCAGGTCAGTCATCGATGACCGCGCCGGCGTGAATGTGGATGGTGTGCGCCACCAGCGCTGGCGGAACGTCTTCCAATACAGCGGCCGTGATCAGAACCTGCTCAAACGACCCGATCGCCGCAGCCAGTCGGGCTCGACGGTCCAAATCCAGCTCGGCGAAAACGTCATCGAGAATCAGCACGGGATCCCCGCTCGCTGAATCCTGGCGTAATAGCTGAGCGGATGCCAACTTTAGCGACAGCGCAAACGACCACGATTCCCCATGGCTCGCGTAACCCTTGGCCGGTAGGTCGTTGAGTATGAAGACGAGGTCGTCCCGGTGCGGCCCAGCGAGGGTGATACCGCGTTCGAGCTCACGCTTGCGCAGTCCAATCAAAGCGGTACGAAAGATTTCACTGGTGGAGGACTCCATCGAACCCGGCTCGTCCGTCGAACCGGAGCCACCGAGCGCTGTGCCGTCGACGTCTTCGTCGGCGCCGAAAATACTCAAATTAGCCACCAGGGACGGTCCATGGTCCTCATTCACCACGGCACGATAGGCGGCGCGCAATGGATTGCCGAGCAGATGCACAAGTTTGGCACGTTCATCGATGATTTCTGATCCGAACTCGACGAGTCGTTCATCCCAGATGTCGAGAGTGGACAGCTGATTTCCACGCACACCGGAAGAGCGAGCCGACTTGAGCAAAGTATTGCGCTGCTTGAGTACGCGGTCGTAATCGCTGAGTACCGCAGCCAACCGCGGGGTCCGCAGCACCAGAAGTTGATCGAGAAACCTGCGCCGTCCAGAGGGATCTCCGCGCACGAGCGCGAGGTCCTCCGGAGCGAACACCACACTGGAGAAATAGCGAGGCAGGTCACGGGTCTTGATTATCGAACGATTGACCTGCGCCCGATTCTGTCCAGTGCGGTTGAGCTGTACCTCGGCCAGGATGTCGCGACCGTTGTATTCGAGTCGCGCCCGGATGATGCTGGCGTCCTGCCCGGCCCTAATCATGGCCTTATCGGTCGAAACCCGATGCGAGCCCAGGGTACTCAGAAAACCGAGAGCTTCGACCAGGTTCGTTTTTCCCTGGCCGTTACGACCAACGATGAGATTGGGCCCGGCGTTGAATGAAACCTCAGCCGTCGCATAGTTGCGAAAGTCGGTAAGTGAAAGATGGGTGACCCGCACTGGCGTTAGCGCAACAGGAGGTTGGGCTGAAGCAGATACTTGTAGCTGTCAGCTCCGGCCTGCTCGCGCGAGGTTTGGCTAGTGATCAGTACGGGTCCGGGCTTGTTCGGGTTTTCCGTTTTGGTGAACGAAATCCGCACGAATTCGGAGTGCACTGCGCTGAGCCCATCGAGCAGAAACTGTGGCTTGAGCGACACAACGGTTTCCGTGCCGGAGAGAATCGCGTCGATTGTCTCCGAAGCCTGGGCTTGTTCGGAACCGACGGCTTCGAGGGTGACTCCATCGGTGGCGAAGGTGAAACGCAGCGCAGCTTCACGCTCAAGCACGAGCTGTACCCGGCGAGTGGCCTCGATCAAATCGGCCGTATTCATGACCGCGTAGTTGTCCACCGTCTCGGGGAACAACCGACGAACCGGGGGAAAGTTGCCCTTGATCAGCAACGACGTGACGGTTTTCTTGTTGGCTGTGAAGGCGATAAGTTCGCGGTCGTCGCTGTTGGTAATCGACACCGAAATGACTCCGCTATGGCCAAATGTCTTTCCGACTTCCTGCAGGGTGCGTGCGGGAACGAGCGCCGTGATGGTCTCTTTAGCCGTGTTGCTGCCCGGATCCCAGTCGATTTCACGAACGGCCACACGATAACGGTCAGTGGCAACGAGGCTCAGACTGTTTTCGTTGATTTCCAGTTGCACTCCGGTGATGACGGGCGTGACATCATCACGGGACGCGGCGACAGCCACTTGGGCGACAGCAGCGGCAAATTCTTCGGCCGGCACGAGACCGGACTGGGTACTCACCTGCGGAATGTTGGGATATTCCTCAACCGGCATAGAGAGGAGGGTGAAGCTGGCTGAGCCGCAACTGACTTTGATCCGTGAATTTTCCGTGGAAAAACGTACCGGTGCGTTAGGCAGGCGGCTGGCAATCTCGGCCAGGAGACGTCCGGAGACGAGTACCTTGCCCGGTTCTTCGATTTCGGCAACGATCTCGGTCTGAGCAGAAACTTCGTAGTCGAAGGACGAGAGGATCAGGCCCGTTGCCGTTGCTTCGATGAGGACACCGCTGAGGATTGGCAGGGTCGTTCGCTGGGGTAGAAGTTTGACGGCGAAGGAAACTGCTTCGCTGAAGACATCCCGATTTGCCTGAAATCTCACGATGTCATTCCTTAGCATTGCGAAAGCGGAAGGGTGGGCCTCAATGCTAGCTGGGTTCACCGACCGGTTCGTTACCGTGCGCAATCGGTGGCCTCGGCAGTGAAGGTTGTCGGCGAGAGAAAGGTTAAAGAATTCTTGTTAATCTTCTTAACCGTTGTGGAAACTGTGGATAACTCTGTGAAAACGGCTCAGGCACTGGAAACTACACATTTGTAACTTGTGGGCGACCTGTGGAGGTTTGTGATTCGTATGCGCAAGCGCAACCCTTGATAATTACAAGTTTCTACAGGCAGGCCGCGAGTTTCTACAGGCGGCGACCGGTTGTGTGAGTTGATTCCACAGGGTTATCCACAGGTGTGAAAACTAAGAAAAATTCGACCCCTGCGGGTCATACTCAGTTGAGTCCGCCGCGAGGGGCAGAAAAACGTACCGTTGGGGCTTCCTTGTAGCGGTGATCCTGCTTCCGCGAGGGGTCACTGTTCTTGGTGTGGAGACCTACTTGTAGCGGTGATCCTGCTTGATGCGGTTGGTTAATTCGGTGACCTGGTTATAGATTGACCGCCGCTCCTTCATGAGCTCACTGATCTTTTTATTGGCGTACATCACGGTCGTATGGTCACGATTGCCGAACAGCTGCCCGATTTTGGGCAGGGAGAGGTTCGTGAGCTCACGACACAGGTACATGGCGATTTGGCGAGCCGTGGCGATCGCCTGGGAACGACTCGAACCGTACAGGTCGTCGACCGAGAGCTTAAAGTAATTAGCCGTGTTGGTGATGATGTCGACCGGGGCAATGACGTTGTCTTCGTCCAAAGTGATGAGGTCTTTCAAGACCGTTTGAACGAGGTCCATGTCCACTGGAGTCCTGTTCAGGCTGGCGAACGCGGTGACCCGAATCAGGGTTCCCTCCAATTCGCGAATGTTGGACGATACCTTCGACGCCATGAACTCAAGGATGTCGTGGGGCACCTGTAGTTTCTCGCTCTGGGCCTTTTTGCGCAGAATGGCGATACGAGTCTCGAGGTCTGGGGCCTGGACATCCGTTATCAAACCCCATTCGAACCGGCTACGCATGCGGTCTTCAAAACCGGTGAGGTGCTTCGGCGGCAAGTCACTCGTGATGACCACCTGCTTGTTGTGGTCATGCAGGGTGTTGAAGGTATGGAAGAAAGCCTCCTGGGTCTCCGCCTTGTTCTGCAGAAACTGGATGTCGTCAATCATCAGAATGTCGATATTGCGGTATCGAGCCTGGAATGCCGAACCACGGTTGTTGGCGATTGAGTTAATGAAGTCGTTGGTGAACTCTTCGGAGCTGACATAACGTACGCGGATGCCCGGATACAGGCTCATGGCGTAGTGACCGATCGCGTGCAGAAGGTGGGTCTTACCCAGCCCGGATGATCCGTAGATGAACAGCGGGTTGTAAGCCTTGGCCGGCGCTTCAGCCACGGCAACGGCTGCCGCATGAGCGAAGCGGTTGGATTGCCCGATGACGAAGTTGTCAAAACTGTACTTGGGGTTGAGTCGGGTCTCGTGTGGTTGAGCGGGTACGGCACCCTCAAACACCGATTGCGGCGGCGCCGGCGTAATGACGTCGGGTGGTGTCATCGTCTGCTGAACCGGACGCAATGACTCCTGCTCAAGTTCGGGATTCACGACCACGTAGAACGTAGACACCGCAGTGGCCTCGTCAAGCTGGCCCATTGCGGTCAGCAGGGGAACCCGCATCCGCTGATTCAGCATGCTGGCCGTGAATTCGTTGGGTACCTCCAGATAAAAGGTGCCAGCGGCGATACCTTTCGGCTCGACCAGACTGAGGAAGCCATAGAGCATGGGCGTGATCGTGGCGTCGGACTCCAAGCTGGTCAGAACGGACCGCCAGGTTTCGGCTATTGGCGCTTCGATGTCTGCCATGGTTCCTACAATCTGTGTGGTTCGGGATATCGCTATTCAACTGTGACGGCCGGTGTCCCTTCGCTCGGGTGGTACCGGTACGTTCGTCAGGACTGCATCAAAGTTATTCACCGCTTGTGTACAAAATCAGCCGAATTCTCAGGTTTGCGTCACCAACCTGTGGATAACTTGTCTTTACGGTAGTCAATCCCGGTCGTCGAGGCTAATTTTGCCTTTCCTACACCCGGCCATTTGGTTTCTGCGTTGCAGTCATTATTCTGGAGAATCCCTCGATTCGCGCGCTGAGTTTGACCAGACGTTGCCAAGGCCGTAGTTTTAATCAGTTGACCCCATCCCGCGGGCTTCCAACTTCTGTGCGCGCTGCTTTTCTGGCCGAAGGGAAATTGGCCAGCGGTGATTCAAATACGTGGAGATTGAACTATGAGCAAGAGAACCTTCCAGCCGAACAACCGCCGTCGCGCCAAGGTGCACGGCTTCCGTCTGCGCATGCGCACCCGTGCGGGCCGCGCCATTCTCGGTGCTCGCCGTCGTAAGGGTCGCACCGAACTTTCCGCGTAGGCCAAAGTCTCCGTGTAGATTCGTGATGGTCGCCAGGTTCTCGTGCTCGCTCACGTAAATCGCGTCACGAGCGGTAGTGACTATCAGGGCGTTGTTCGACGCGGTGTGCGGATCGTTGGTACGCACACCATTCTTTATGTTCGCTCGAACCCGATTCACACGGATGCTGTTGACCCGGTTCGCTTCGGATTCATCGTCGCAAAGAATGTGGGTGACGCCGTGAGACGCAATCTCGTTCGCCGCCGCCTCAAGGCGGTCACGTTTGAGCTGCTCTCCGCGGTGATACCGGGAACGGATGTCGTCATTCGTGCTTTGCCGACGGCTCGCGATGCCGCGTGGCAGACGCTGCACGATGAGGTTCAACGTTCACTGGCTCGCCCACTTCCGGTTCGGAAGGGCAGTCAGGGCTAATGAGTCCCGTGCTCACAACGATTATTTTGCTGCCCCGTAACGTGGGCGTGCTCGTTCTTCGCGCATATCGCACCGTGATTTCTCCCCTGTACGGGGACGTATGTCGGTTTTATCCGTCTTGCTCGGCCTATGCACTCGGGGCCGTTCAGGAACACGGACTAGCGTGGGGGTCTGCCCTCGCCGCGCGCAGACTGAGCCATTGCCATCCGTGGTCTGAAGGCGGCATTGATGATGTACCGCTCAAAAGTAAACGTCGCTTTCGTGTGACGTCGTTCGGTTTTGTTGTCGCACCTAGCCACGGAAAGGGCTAACCCACAGTATGGACCTCATAGGTACGATCCTCTGGCCTCTGAAATGGGTGGTCGAACTGCTGCTCGTTGCCTTCCATGGGCTGTTTTCCCAGCTGGGAATGGACTACGACGACGGCCTGACCTGGGTGCTCTCCATCGTGGGTCTAGTGATCGTGGTGCGCGCCGCGCTTATTCCCATCTTCGTTCGGCAGATTAAGAGCCAGCGCAAGATGCTTGAAGTTGCTCCGCAACTCAAGAAGATTCAGGACAAGTACAAGGGCAAGAAAGACCAGTTCTCCCGCGAAGCCATGTCCCGCGAGACTATGGCGATGTACAAGAAGACGGGAACCAACCCGCTGAGCTCGTGCCTGCCGCTGTTGCTACAGATGCCGATCTTCTTCGCGTTGTTCTCGGTACTCAATGACGCCCAGCGTTCCAACGCCGGCGTCGGCCCGCTCGACCAGAGCCTGGCCGAGAGCTTCGGTAATGCGAAACTATTCGGCAATGCCCCGCTGCACGACACCTTTGCCTCGCAGTGGTCGCTGTGGACGGCCGGTGACCCCTTCAACGGCACTGTCATGATTATCGCGGCCACCATGGTCGTGTTGATGACGGCGTCGCAGTTCATCACGCAACTGCAGATCGTCTCCAAGAACATGTCGCCGGAAACCAAGGCGAGCCCCATGTTCAAGCAGCAGCGCATTATGCTCTACCTGCTCCCCCTCGTCTTCGCCTTCTCCGGTGTCGCGTTCCCGCTCGGCGTCATGTTCTACTGGCTCACCTCCAACTTCTGGACCATGATTCAGCAGTTCTTGGTCATCCGAAATATGCCGACCCCCGGCAGTGAGGCCGCCAAGGCTCGTGAAGAGCGCATGGCCCGCAAGGGCAAGCTCATCGGGACCGATGGTGACATCATTGTGGTAGACGAACCCGCCAAGCCTGTGCAGCGTCAACAGCCGGTCGGCAAGGCTCGCGCCAAGAAGCAAACCGGCCCGAAAAAGTAGTGGAGATCACCGTGACGGAAAAGATCAGCCTCACCGAGGTTAACAACAGTGAGTTCGATATCGCTGCGGCCACTGCTGTCGAAGGCGACAGCGCGCTCCCCTCACATAGTGCCACAACGGATGTGTCCGCCGACGTTCCAGAAACGGGTTCCGTCACGACCACCGAGGCTCCCCTCACGACCGATCAACTCGAACGTGAGGGCGACATCGCTGCGGACTATATCGAGGAATTCCTTGACATTTGCGACCTCGACGGAGATATCGACATTGATGCTCGCAATGGTCGGGCCTACCTCTCGGTCAAGGCGTCCGACGCGGACAACCTACGGGTGTTGTCCAAGCCAGAAACAGTCACCGCGTTGCAAGAACTAACCCGCCTGGCGGTACAGAACAAGACGGGATCATTCTCCCGTCTCATTCTCGACATCGGCGGATCTCGTGAGGCTCGTGAAGTTGAGCTCGCGGCGCTCGTTACCCGGGCCATCGCCCGCATCGAGGCCGGCGCGACCGAGGCCGCCCTGCCTGCCATGTCGTCCTACGAGCGCAAACTCGTGCACGACCTCGTGTCGACGAGCGGATACCGATCCGAGTCATCCGGCGAGGGTCGCGACCGCCATACCGTCATTACCGCAGCGTAGTCCGCGCGCCTTATGTCGGAGTCAGCTACACCGGGACCGAGCGCATCAGAACCGCTAATACCGGGGGCCATCGAGCCTGAGCTCGTTGAACTCGAGAAAGAACCGGCGGCGGCTGCGGAACTGTTCGGAGCCCAGCTCGACGTGGTCCGGGCTTTTACGCATAATTTAGCTGATCAGGGCGAAATACTGGGTTTAATTGGTCCGCTGGAACTCCCCCGGCTGTGGTCGCGCCATATTCTCAATTGCGCCATCGTTGCGCCCTTGCTGCGCCCTGGGATCGTAGGCGACGTCGGGTCCGGCGCCGGCCTTCCCGGCCTCGTTCTGGCCATTGCCCGCCCCGATATAACGTTCTTTCTCATCGAACCGATGGAACGGCGGGTTGTCTGGCTGAAAGATCAGGTAGCGGCATTGGACTTGGATAATGTCACCGTGCTGCGGGCGCGTGCGGAGGAAGCTCGACTGGAACACCCGCTTGACCAAGTCACAGCAAGAGCCGTGAGCGCTTTCGGTAAGCTGATTCCATTGACTGCACCCTTGCTGCGCTCTGGCGGGGAGTTCATTCTCATGAAGGGCGAAGGCGCTCAGCGAGAAATCGACGCTGCAGCGAAACCCATTCGCAAGTACGGGCTGCGCGACGTCGAGGTCATCACCCTCGGTGCTGGCATACTACCGGAGGTAACCCGGGTCATCCGGGCTACAGTGGACTAGTCTCGAATGCCGCGAGCATTGGTGTTCGGGAGTCCCTTTCGGGTGGCTCATCAACCGTCGAACGTAAAGGTTTCACGTGAAACATCCTGCTGAAGATCAGCGCGTTGCCAAGGCGGCCGGGATCGACGCCGCACCGCCGCTCGCCCGTGAAATTGCTGAGCTGACTCGGCGGCGGCAGGTGATTGCCGCTGGGGAACTACCCAAACCCGAAAAGACCCGGGTGCTGACCATCTCTAATCAGAAGGGTGGTGTTGGCAAGACTACGACGGTCGTCAATCTTGCCGCGGCCCTTGCTCGTCAAGGAGCCCGGGTGCTGGTCATTGATCTGGACCCGCAGGGCAATGCTTCGACCGCTCTGGGTGTTGAGCATCGTGCCGAAACGCCCAGCGTGTACGACGTCATCATCAACGACATGCCCATGATCGAGGTAGTCCAGAAGAGCCCTGAATTCGGTGCCCTGTTCTGCGTACCGGCGACGATTCACCTGGCCGGTGCCGAGATTGAACTGGTCTCCCTCGTCGCGCGCGAACAGCGTTTGCGTCGCGCCCTCGATCTATACCTCGCCGAGATGACCGAGCCCTATGATTATGTCTTCATTGACTGCCCACCGTCCTTGGGACTGCTCACCATCAATGCGTTTGTGGCGGCGCGAGAAGTGCTCATTCCCATTCAGTGTGAGTATTACGCACTCGAGGGGTTGAGTCAGTTGCTCAAGAACATCAAACTGATTGAGAAACACCTCAACCCGGATCTGGTCGTGTCGACGATTCTGCTGACCATGTACGACAGTCGCACTAATTTGGCGACACAGGTAGCCAAGGAAGTGCGTGATCACTTTCCCAACGAGGTGCTCAGTACGGCAATTCCGCGCTCTGTGCGGGTTTCTGAGGCCCCGAGCTACGGTCAGAGCGTCGTCAGCTATGACCTGAACTCCGCAGGATCGCTCTCCTACCTTGAAGCAGCTGCTGAAATGGCCCATCGAGGGGCACCGAGACCAGCAGGTCAGCCCCAAACGAAAGAAAAGTACTAATGGCGAAAAGAACCGGTCTTGGTCGCGGTATTGGTGCACTCATTCCGGTACAGGATGACGCTTCGGCTCCGCGTCCGGTCGACGTTTTCTTTCCCCGCGCCGTGAACATTGAAGCGGATGCGTCCCCCGTGCTGGTTCCCGTGCCGGGAGCGCGACTCGCGCACCTCAACCCGCGAGACATCGTTCCCAACCGGGCCCAGCCGCGCACCATCTTCGATGAGGACGACCTCGCCGAACTCGTGCACAGCATTCGTGAAGTCGGAGTACTGCAGCCCATTGTTGTGCGACCATTGCCCGATGAACCCGGCAAGTATGAGCTCGTCATGGGTGAACGCCGGTTACGCGCTACCAAAGAGGTGGGGCTCGACATTATTCCGGCCGTCGTTCGCGACACGGCCGACGTGGACATGCTGCGCGACGCACTGCTGGAAAATCTGCACCGAGCGCAGCTGAATCCGCTCGAAGAAGCATCCGCTTATCAGCAGTTGCTGGCGGATTTCGGCATCACGCAGGAAGAATTGGCAAGTCGGATCGGTCGCTCGCGTCCGCAGATCACCAATACTCTGCGCTTGCTTAAACTACCGGAAGGGGTTCAGCTGCGTGTCGCAGCCGGGGTGCTGTCGGCCGGCCACGCTCGAGCGATTCTCTCCGTCGGGGACCAGGCCGGTATGCTGCGCCTGGCCGAAAAAATTGTCGAGGAGGACCTATCGGTTCGTGCGGCGGAGGCAGCAGCAGCGGCTAGTCCCAAGAAAGTTCTTGCGAAGCCGTTGCCTGGACGACGCCAAGGACACCTCGATGAGATCGCTGAACACCTCGGAGACCGGCTTGATACTCGAGTCAAGATCAAGCTGGGCGCAAGAAAAGGCCAGATCACGGTTGATTTCGCGACAATCGGTGACTTGAACCGTATTCTAACCGTTCTGGGAGAGCCCGGATTCAGCGCGAGCTAGGCAGCTTTTTTCGTCGTACCGTTTCACGTGAAACGTCGACGGATCGGGCCCCCAGCCGATCACAGCAGCTCGGTGCACGGTTGAGGCTGCGCCGGCTTCTGTTCTGGCTTATTTTGCAGCGGGCTACGCACTTCTCAACTGAGACGTCGAGTGTCTTCCTGGGGATACCGCGAAGAGTGTTCGTAGTCTCCCCAAGAAATCATTGAAACTGGCATCCCTCGAATAGCTCGTCGTCATTAGCGCTCGTTGAGCCGAAGTTTGTCCGGCTTTAAATGCGCTCGTATCTGCTGACCTGGACCCGCCGATGATGTTTCACGTGAAACGCGCCTATTCCCCCCGCCGGAAGGTCCCTTGGCAGTCTCGACGAACCGCCTGTGGCCGGCGCCGCGCGTTGTTACCACGTGTGGAGCCATACCCTTGTTATTGGTCGGTCTTGTCGAAATCGCCATTGTCTTACTGGGTCCACTACCGGTGGACGCGCGTTATTCAGGGCAGGTTTTATAGCTGGCGTTGGGCGATGTAGCCGGACCAGTCGCGGGCGGCCAGG
>NZ_PJJK01000085.1:0-36335 GCF_002929785.1 Cryobacterium sp. Y62
CACCGCCGGACTTAACTTAGAAACACCAGAAAGGCCACCCTCGGGTGGCCTTTCTGCGTTAACACACCACCCACGGGTGGCCGTTTTACTTAACGAGCCACCTTCGGGTGGCCTTTTTTGTGTTAACGTGCAGTGTCGGGATGGATGATCCCAGAGCTGGACCCTGCGGAGCGTCGGAACACTCGCCCCTCAGTTCAAATTTGCTTGAGCACTCTGCACGGTTTTGCGTGAGCGGTTAGGCTTACTAGGTCTGTCGAGAAGCCGGACTAATTACACAGGAGATACAGTGAGCCCTTCAGGACCCCGCGACGGCGATTCCCGTAACAACGGTCAGGATGACCGTCGTTCGAACCAGAGCGGCCGACCCTCCAACGGGCGACCTTCCGGTGGACGCGATGGCGCGAAGCCACCGTACCGCGACAATTCCGACCGACCGCAGCAGGGTGGCGAACGTCCTCCTCACCGAGGCAACTCGGGCCGTCCAGCGCAGGGCGGAGAGCGCACTCCGTACCGTGGTAATTCTGATCGCCCCGCTTCCGGTGGAAACGATCGTGCACCGTACCGGGGCAACTCTGATCGCCCCGCATACGGCGGCAACGACCGAGCGCCTTATCGCGGTAACTCTGATCGCCCGTCCGATGGAAACGATCGTGCTGCGTACAGCCGTAATTCTGATCGCCCGGCGCAGGGTGAGCGTCCCCCGTATCGGGGTAATTCTGATCGTTCGGCGCAGGGTGAGCGTCCCCCGTATCGGGGTAATTCTGATCGTTCGGCGCAAGGTGAGCGACCGCCCTACCGCGGCAACTCCGATCGTCCTTCCGGCGGGAACGACCGTGCTTCGTATCGCGGAAGTTCCGACCGTCCCGCTCAGGGCGAGCGTCCTGCTTATCGGGGTAACTCCGACCGTCCCGCTCAGGGCGAGCGTCCCCCCTACCGAGGTAATTCAGATCGTCCGGCGCAGGGTGACCGTGCTCCGTATCGGGGTAACTCCGACCGGCCGAGCAACGACCGTCCCAGAGGCGACAACGACAGCAAGCCGTGGACCCAGCGCGGCGGTTCGCCGAACCGGGCCGGCGCTCCGCGCGTCGATGCCGGCAAAAAGCTGTGGACCCGCGACGGTGCCCCGGCCCGTAATGACCGCGATGCCCGCGTCGTCGAAGAGGAGATGACCGAAGAGCAGCGTATGCAGCGCGAGCTGCGCTCGGTGCGTCCGCGTCACGACGACCCGGAACTTCCCGACGACATTTCGGTCAATGACCTTGACCGCATTGCACGCAATGAGCTCAAGACCCTCACCAAGGAGAACGCCGAAACCGTCGGCCGTCACCTTGCGATGGCCGCCCGCGTCATCGACGAGGATCCGCAGCTGGCGCACCAGCACGTGATGAGCGCTGCCCGTCGGGCCGGCCGCATCGGTGTTGTGCGTGAAAGCCTCGCGATCACCGCCTACGCCACCGGAGACTTCGCCTTGGCTCTGCGCGAGCTGCGCACCTATCGTCGTATTTCCGGCTCGAACGATCAGCTTCCCCTCATGGTCGACAGTGAACGTGGCGTCGGACGCCCCGACCGTGCCCTCGAGCTCGGTCGCTCAGTCGATCGCAGTGCTCTGTCCCCTTCCGTGCAGGTTGGCCTGGCCATCGCCATGTCCGGCGCACGACTAGACCTCGGTGAGACGGATGCCGCGCTCGTTGAACTCGAAATTCCGCAGCTCAACCCGAACACGGCCTTCTCCTATAGCCCCGAGCTGTTCGCCGCCTACGCTGAGGTGCTGAGCGAACTTGGCCGCGAGGACGAAGCGGACGAGTGGCTCCAGCGGGCCTCCCGCGCCGACGCTGCCCTCGGGGCCTCCGGTGACGATGACGAGACCGTCGAAATCGAAGAAATGGAAGAGGATGACGACGCCGCGCTGGCGTACTTCGCCACGGACGCCGGAGACGTAGACGACGACGAAGACGACACTGTGGCTGCCGGCGATGCGGCTCGTGCTGTTGCCGAAGCTGGATTCGACGCTGTCGACCGGCCGATTACCGAGGCCGCCGATGCCGACGCGGACGCGGACGACATCGTCACCGAAGCGGCTGACACCGCCGAAACCGACGCCGATACCGACGTCGAGATCGACAACGGGACCAACGCGAAAACCGATGCTGCGGCATCCGTTTCAATTACCGACGCAGACGACGAGACGGAGCCGAATGCTGCATCACCGAAAGCCTGAGTGGGCGACGCCGCTGGACGGCGTTGACGTTCTACTGTCCGATCTGGACGGAGTGGTCTACGCGGGCCCCGCGGCGATCCCCTTCGCCGTGGAGAGCCTGAACCGCGCCGCGGAGACGATTCGCGTGGGCTACATCACCAATAATGCCTCGCGCACCGATCAGTCGGTCGCCGAGCACCTCTCCGAACTCGGGTTGAGCGTGGCGGCAGCGGATGTCGTCACCTCCCCCCAGGCAGCCGTGCGGCTGCTCGCCGAGCAGGTCGGACCAGGCGCGAGTATCCTCGTGGTCGGTGGCGACGGTCTGGTCGACGAGGTCACCAAGGCTGGATTCGTGGTGACCCGCTCGGCAGACGACAAGCCTGCCGCTGTGATCCAGGGCTTCTCGCCGGAGGTCGGCTGGGTGCACCTTGCTGAAGCGGCCTTCGCGCTCAACGCCGACGGTGTCGGCATGGGCATTCCGTGGATCGCCACCAACACCGATTGGACCATTCCTGTCGCCCGCGGGATCGCTCCCGGCAACGGCACGCTGGTGTCGGCCGTGCATACCGCGGTCGGACGGCTGCCACTCGTGGCCGGCAAGCCCGAAGCGGCCATCTTTCTGGAAGCCACTCGTCGATTCGGCGCCCAGAACGCGCTCTTCATCGGCGACCGCCTCGATACCGATATTCTGGGCGCGAACCGGGCCGGAATTCCTGCTGTGCTCGTACTCACTGGCATCGACGGGGCCAAGCAGGCCCTGGCCGCCGATAAGGATTCGCGGCCGACCTTCATCATCGAGAATCTGCGGCAGCTGCACGAGCCGTACCCGGAGACCGTGTTCTCCAAGGACGGTTCGACGGCGACGGTTGAAGGTGCAAGCGTTCGAGTGCACGGCAACGACGTGCAAATCGTCAAAGACGGCGACGGCGGAATCAACCTGCTCCGCGCCGCCTGCGCCGCGATCTATCAATCCGGGCGGGCGATCTACGGACTCAACGTTCCGGAGCGACTGTATCTCGCACAGTAGCCTAGAGCTGTGAACTTCGAACCCGTACCGGTCGACCTTGCCGCGCAACTGGCGAAGATCGAGACCCAGCCGCTCGAGGCGCGCGCCGCGGCGTTCGGCGAACTGCACGAGCAGTTGCGCGAACGGCTCGAAGACGCCGACCAGGCATGACCGGCACCGGCACACCCAACGACCAGGAAACAGACACACCCATGCCTGAGAACGACGCCGACCTTCCAGAAGTCGACCAGCCCGACGTTGACAGCGTTTTAGAACGGATGCCCGCCTCCCGCCTCGACGCCGCTCTCGCCGATCGTGGGCTGGTTCGCTCGCGAACTGTCGCGGCCAAAATCATCGCCGACGGCCTCGTCACGGTGGACGGCCTCCCGGTCGTGAAGGCCAGCACCAAAGTCTCAGCAGACGCTGTTCTCGAGGTGGCAGCGACCGACCACTATGTCAGCCGCGGTGCCCACAAGCTCATCGCCGCCCTCGACGCGTTCAGCCTGAGCGTCACCGGGCGTACCGTGCTCGATGCCGGCGCGAGCACCGGCGGTTTCAGCCAGGTGCTGTTGGAACGCGGCGCCGCCCAAGTGATCGCGGCCGATGTCGGCCATGGGCAGTTGGCAGCGCAACTGAGAACCGAGCCGCGGCTGAAACTGGTCGAGGGCTATAACATCCGCTACGCAACGCCGGAAACGCTCGCCGGGGCATCCGGAATCAACACCCGACCTGACCTGGTCGTGGCCGATCTGTCGTTCATCTCCCTCACCACCGTGCTGCCCGCCCTGGCGGCCACGGCAGCACCCGGCGCCGACTTTGTGCTGCTGATCAAACCGCAGTTCGAGGTGGGCCGCGGCGGTATCCGTGAGGGGATCGTGCATGACAAGGGCCTGCGAAGTGACTCGATCGCCGGCGTGCTGTGGGCCGGCTGGGACCTGGGCCTGAAAACCTGCGGCGTGATCGCCTCACCCATCATCGGTGCGGCTGGAAACCATGAATATCTGTGCTGGATGAGCGCCACAACCGGCACAAATCCGACAGAATGGATGGAACGGATCGAAACCGTGGTGGGGGCGTGACGAGTTGAGCGACACCCCGCGGTACTTTCTGATCGTCGCCCACACCGGCCGCGCCGACTCGCTCGAAGCCGCCTCGACGGTCTGTAAGCAGCTTCTGGCTGCCGGGGCCGTACCGGTGCTCGCGAGCGATGAACGCGCCGACCTTCTGGCTGCCTGTCCGGAGCTGAATGGCCATATCGCGATTCTCGGTGACTCGGTGCGCACGTCCGAACTTGAACTTGTCATCGTGCTCGGTGGCGACGGTACCATTCTGCGTTCGGCCGAACTCGTGCGTGGTTGCTCGGCCGCGCTGCTCGGCATCAATCTCGGACACGTCGGCTTTCTTGCCGAAAGCGAGCGGGACGACCTCGGTGAAGCCGTGCGTCGCGCCCTCAAGGGCGACTACGAGGTCGAAGAACGCCTTGCCCTGTCGGTCAGAGTCAAGCTCGCCGACGAGGTCGTCTACGAAACCTGGGCACTTAACGAGGTCACTGTCGAAAAAACCAGCCGCGAACGTATGATCGAGGTGGTCGTCGAGGTCGACGGTCGGCCGCTGTCGTCGTTCGGCTGCGACGGCGTCGTGCTGTCTACTCCGACCGGTTCGACCGCCTACTCGTTCTCAGCCGGCGGCCCGATCGTCTGGCCCGGGGTTGAAGCACTGCTGCTGGTTCCGCTCAGCGCTCACGCCCTGTTCGCCCGACCACTCGTCGTCGGCCCCGATTCGTCCCTGGCCGTCGAGGTGCTCTCTCGCACCGGCGCCCGTGCCGTGCTCTGTGCTGATGGCCGCCGCACCCATGACCTGCCGACCGGCGCCCGCGTGATCGTGCGCCGCTCGAGCGTACCGGTGCGTCTGGCCCGCCTGCACATCGGCCCATTCACCGACCGCCTGGTCAACAAATTCAACCTGCCGGTCACCGGCTGGCGCGGCCCGGTCGGTCGCGAGTAATCCGATGATCGACGAGCTGTTCATTCGCGACCTCGGCGTCATCGCCGAGGCGACGCTGCCGCTTGGGCCCGGATTCACCGCCGTCACCGGTGAAACCGGCGCCGGAAAAACCATGGTGGTCACTGCGCTCGGCCTGTTACTCGGCGATCGAGCGGATGCCGGCACCGTGCGGCAGGGCCAGCCGCAAAGTTTTGTACAGGGTCGCTGGGTCATCGACCCCGACGGTCCGGTCGCCGAACGCGTGCGCGACGCCGGGGGAGACCTCGACGGCCCCGAACTCATTCTCGGACGCTCCGTCTCGAGCGAAGGGCGAAGCCGGGCCACAGTCGGCGGACGCGGCGCTCCGGCGAGCGTACTCGGCGACCTGCGCAATGACCTCGTCGTCGTGCACGGCCAGAGTGACCAAGTGCGCCTGCGCTCGGCCGCCGCCCAACGCGACGCCCTCGACCGCTTCGCCGGGCCAGACCTCTCAGCAGCGCTCACCGCCTACCAGCACGCCTTCCACCGCTGGCAGGCCAATCAGGCTGACCTGGACCGGCTCGTCACCGAACAAGATTTGCGATCCCGCGAAGCCGAGGACCTGCGGGCCGCCATCGCTGAGATCGAAACGGTCGCCCCGCAACACGGCGAAGACACCGAGCTCGGTGAACGCGCCGAACGCCTCGGCAACCTCGAAGAGCTCCGCTTGGCCGGCGAACAGGCCCGCCAGCTCATCTCCGCCGAAGACAACCCCGACGACCTGCCCGACGTTGTCGCGCTGCTCGAAACCGCTAGGCGAGCCCTCGACCGGGTAGCCACCCACGATGTGGCACTGCCGCCGCTCATCACCGCGATCGCCAACGTTGGTTTCGTCGTCGCGGATATCGCCGCCGAACTTTCCAGCTACCTGGCCGGCCTCGACGCCGACGGCGCCCGCGAACTCGAAATCGCGCAGGAACGCCGCGCCGAACTGAGCATCCTGGCCCGCAAATACCCCGGCGGCCTCGATGAGGCCATCGAATTTCTGGACACCGGCAGCACCCGCCTGCTTGAGCTCGACTCCGACTCCGACCGCATCGAAACCCTCACAGCTGAAACGGATGCCGACCATCTGCTGGTCACCGACCTAGCCGCCGCCCTCACCACGCTCCGCGCAGCGGCAGCCGTGCGTCTCGGCGCCCTGGTCACCGCCGAGCTCGGCGCGCTGGCAATGCCGGACGCCGTCCTCCACGTGGAGGTCGAAGCGGGGGGCGAATTCACCGTCACCGGCTGCGACCTCGTGCGCCTGCTGCTGCAGCCGCACGCCGGGGCCGAGCCGCGATCGCTCGCGCGCGGGGCATCCGGTGGCGAATTGTCTCGGGTCATGCTCGCGATCGAGGTCGTCATCAACGCGACCGACCCGGTGCCCACCTTCGTCTTCGACGAGATCGACGCAGGCGTCGGCGGCGCCGCCGCGATTGAAATTGGCCGGCGGCTGGCCCGCCTGGCCGAAACCGCCCAGGTGATCGTGGTCACCCACCTCGCCCAGGTCGCGGCGTTCGCCGTGAACCATCTCAGTGTGGTCAAGGACAGTGATGGATCCGTCACTGCCTCGAGCGTGCGCCAGTTACGCGGCGAGGGTCGTGCTGCCGAAATGGCCCGTCTGCTGTCTGGTCTGCCCGACTCGAAGAGCGGCCTCGAACACGCCAGGGAACTGCTCGAGCTCGCTCAGCCCACCCCATCCCCGTCTGCGACAAAAATCAAGTGATA
Organism: Cryobacterium sp. Y62; assembly: GCF_002929785.1. Classification (NCBI taxonomy): domain Bacteria; kingdom Bacillati; phylum Actinomycetota; class Actinomycetes; order Micrococcales; family Microbacteriaceae; genus Cryobacterium; species Cryobacterium sp. Y62. Next base: position 6,936 of record NZ_PJJK01000085.1, read on the forward strand.
GCATTGAAGCCCGTGGTGAAAAATATAAATACGGACAGATCAAACGGCCCGCGCAATCCAAGCGGCACCGTAAAGCACATTTTCGTGACCGGGGGTGTGGTCTCCTCGCTCGGTAAGGGCTTGACGGCAGCCAGCCTTGGAAACCTACTCACAGCACGCGGACTGCGGGTTGTCATGCAGAAGCTCGACCCGTATCTCAACGTCGATCCGGGTACGATGAATCCGTTCCAGCACGGCGAGGTCTTCGTGACCGACGACGGTGCAGAGACCGACCTCGATATCGGGCACTACGAACGTTTTCTCGACATCAACCTCGGCCAGTCGGCCAACGTGACGACCGGGCAGATTTACTCGCAGGTGATCGCCAAGGAACGCCGCGGCGAGTATCTCGGCGACACCGTGCAGGTCATCCCGCACATCACCGACGAGATCAAGCGCCGCATGCGCCTGCAGGCGAGTGATGAGGTGCGCCCCGATGTGATCATCACCGAGGTCGGTGGCACCGTCGGCGACATCGAATCCCAGCCGTTCCTCGAAGCCGCCCGCCAAGTGCGCCACGAACTCGGCCGCGGCAACGTCTTCTTCGTGCACGTCTCGCTCGTGCCTTTCCTCGGTGCGGCCGGCGAGCAGAAGACCAAGCCCACGCAGCACTCCGTCGCCACCCTGCGCTCGATTGGAATCCAGCCTGACGCCCTCGTGCTGCGCAGCGACCGGCCCGTCTCCGAGTCGAACAAGCGCAAGATCGCGCTCATGTGCGACGTTGACGAAGACGCCGTGGTCAACGCCGTCGACGTGGCGTCGATCTACGAGATTCCCACCATGCTGCACGACCAGGGCCTCGACAAGTACATCGTCAATGCGCTCGGCCTCGTCGCCGAGGGCGTCGACTGGACCGGCTGGGAAAACCTGCTGGAAGCCGTGCGCCACCCCAAGCACGAGGTCACCATCGGCCTGGTCGGCAAATACATCGACCTGCCGGACGCCTACCTCTCGGTCACCGAGGCGCTGCGCGCCGGCGGCTTTGCCAACCAGGCCAAGGTCAAAATCGTCTGGATCGGCTCCGACGACTGCGAAACCGACGAAGGAGCCGCGCGCCTGCTCGGTGAACTCGACGGAATTTGCGTGCCCGGCGGCTTTGGAATCCGCGGCATCGAGGGCAAGCTCGGCGCCCTCAAATTCGCCCGCGAAAACGGCATCCCGGTGCTCGGCCTATGCCTCGGGCTGCAGTGCATGGTGATTGAATACGCCCGCAACAAGGCCGACCTGCCCGGCGCCTCGTCGAGCGAGTTCGACCCGGAGACCGAGTTTCCGGTCATCGCGACCATGGAAGAGCAGGTCGAGATCATCGCCAGCGGCGACCTGGGCGGAACCATGCGCCTCGGCCTCTACCCGGCCACCCTGGCCGAAGGCTCCCTCGTCGCCGAGTTGTACGGCGAAAACTCCGCGTCGGAACGGCACCGTCACCGCTACGAGGTCAACAACGCTTTCCGCGATCAGATCGCCCTGGCCGGCCTGTGGTTCTCCGGAACCAGCCCAGACCGCCACCTGGTCGAATACGTAGAGCTGAAGCGCGACGAGCACCCGTTCTACGTCGGAACTCAGGCCCACCCAGAGCTGCGATCACGACCGAACCACGCTCATCCGCTGTTTCGTGGCCTCATCGCCGCAGCCCTCGACCGCCAGCAGGCCAGCCGGTTGTTCGAGGTGAAGGAAGAGCTCAGTGCCTGAACCGCTGCAGGATGACGTGGCTCCGGCCACGGTGACCGCGAGCGACGTCGTCTTCGACGGCGCAGTCTGGAACGTGCGCCGCGACAGCTTTGAGTACAACGGCGCGAGCATCACCCGCGAATACCTCGACCATCCCGGCGCGGTTGCCGTGCTCGCCCTCGACGAGCACGACCGGGTACTGCTGATCAAGCAATACCGGCACCCGACCGGCCTGCGCGGCTGGGAACTGCCGGCCGGGCTGCTCGACGTGAGCGGCGAACATGCACTGATCGGCGCTCAGCGCGAGCTTGCCGAAGAAGCGGATGTCGTCGCCATCGACTGGGCGCTGCTCACCGAGTTCTACACCTCGCCCGGCGGTAGCAACGAAGCCATCCGGGTCTACCTGGCGCGCGGCGTCTCGACGGTTCCCGCCTTCGCGCGCACCGAAGAAGAAGCCGATATCGAGTTGCGCTGGGTGTCGCTCGACGACTGCGTCGACGCCGTCATGGCACGTCGGGTGGAGAACCCGATCCTGGCACTAGGGGTGCTCGCCGCCCATATGGCCCGTTCACGCGGGTGGAGCACACTCGCGCCGGCGGACCTGCCGTGGCCGCGGCATCCACTCAACCGGCACGTCACGGCCTGAGAGCGCCCGGCCTGAACATGATGATCGCCACGGCGGTGGATGGGTATCTGCGGCACGTGGCGGTCGAGCGCGGCCTCGCCGCGAACACCGTCGCAGCCTACCGACGCGATCTCGGGTTGTACACGGCGTGGCTGACCGAGAGAACCGGTGCCGCCGACGTGGGTGTGGCGGCCGCTGCAGCCGCGCCGCCGCGGCCGATCACCGATCTGCGACTTGTCACCCGAAACCACGTGTCGACGTTCGTGCAGTACCTCGGCCTGCGTCCGAACTCGCCGCTGACCGCCGCGTCGATAGCGCGCATCCTCTCGACCGTGCGCGGATTCCACCGGTTTCTGCTCGGTGAAGGTGTGGTCGAAACGGATGTCGCACACGACAGCAAGCCACCCAAACTCGCTCTGCGCCTGCCCAAGGCCATCTCGATCGAACAGGTCACCGCGCTACTCGCGGCGACCGACGGCGACGACGTGCAGCGCCTGCGCGACAAGGCCCTGCTCGAGCTGCTCTACGCGACCGGCGCGCGGGTGAGCGAGGTCGTCGACCTCAACGTCGACGACGTGCGCTTGGAAGACTTCGACTCGGTGCGGCTCACCGGCAAGGGCGACAAACAGCGCATCGTTCCGGTCGGCAGCTTCGCGCGCGCCGCGGTCTCCGACTACCTGGTGCGCGCCCGGCCCAAGCTGTCCGCGCGCGGTCGCTCGACCCCGGCCTTGTTTCTCGGGCTGCGCGGGCAACGGGTCAGTCGGCAGAACGCATGGCTGATCATCCGAGCCGCCGCCGAACGAGCCGGACTGACCGTGCCGGTATCGCCACACACCCTGCGGCACTCCTTCGCCACACACCTGCTGGCCGGGGGCGCCGACGTGCGCGTCGTTCAGGAACTGCTCGGCCACTCCTCGGTCGCCACCACCCAGATTTACACCCTGGTCACTGCTGACACCCTGCGCGACATGTACACCCTCTCCCACCCCCGGGCCCGCTAAAAACTCCGCGGGAGCGGGAGGGGCGGCACCAGCGGCGATCCTTGCGGAGACTGGGCGATCTAATCGCTAGAATCAACCAAGTGATGGGTGCAGGACAAATCAAGGGCGGGCCAGTGACGCGTAAGTTGAGCGAGCGAATTTCGCTTCCCGGTTTCGACGAGATGCCGGTGGGCCCGACGGGACGCGAAAAACATGAATTCGCCGAACCGGAGCCGTTGAAAAGCCACGGACCGGCGCGCATCATCTCCCTGTGTAATCAGAAAGGTGGCGTCGGCAAGACCACGACGACCATCAACCTCGGTGCCGCCCTGGCCAGCTACGGTCGCCGCGTGCTCGCGATCGACTTCGATCCGCAGGGCGCCCTCTCGGCCGGCCTCGGCGTGCCCACGCACGACGTCACCACCATCTACGACCTGCTGCTCAACGGCAAGGTCGATCCGAAAGACGCGATCCAGCCGACCTCGGTCGAGGGACTCGATGTCATTCCGGCCAACATCGACCTCTCTGCCGCCGAGGTGCACCTGGTCAACGAGGTCGCCCGTGAGCAGATTCTGTCTCGTGTGCTGCGCAAGGTGTCCGGCGACTACGACGTCATTCTCATCGACTGCCAGCCGTCGCTCGGTATTCTTACCGTGAACGCGCTCACCGCGAGCCACGGCGTGCTGATTCCGCTGGAGTGCGAATTCTTCGCCCTGCGCGGTGTCGCCCTGCTCATCGAAACCATCGACAAGGTGCGCGACCGCCTCAACCCGGCGATCGAACTCGACGGAATCCTCGCCACAATGTATGACGCCCGCACCCTGCACTCTCGCGAGGTACTCGAGCGCGTCGTCGACGCCTTCGGTCACAGCGTGCTCGAAACCGTCATCGGACGCACCGTCAAATTTCCCGACGCGAGCGTGGCCGGGGTGCCCATCACCGACTTCGCGCCAGAACACGCCGCTGCCAAGGCTTACCTGCAGGTGGCCCGCGAATTGATCCACCGTGGCGCAGTCGCCTAGCGCGGCCGAGAAGCCCGCGTTTTCGGTCGCCCTCGGCGTTTTCGAGGGTCCGTTCGACCTGCTGTTGAAACTGATCACTCGGCACGAACTCGACATCACCGAGATCTCGCTCAGTCAGGTCACCGACGAGTTCATCTCCTACCTGCGCGACCTTGAGCCGTACGAAGAACTTGACCAGGCCACAGAATTTCTGGTCGTCGCCGCGACACTGCTTGATCTCAAGGTGGCCGGGCTGCTTCCCCAGGGCGAACTCGTCGACGCCGAAGACGTGGCCCTGCTCGAAGCCCGTGACCTGCTGTTCGCCCGCCTGCTGCAGTACCGCGCCTTCAAGGAGGCCGCGACCTGGTTCAGCGGGCAGCTTGCGATTGAGACCCGCCGACACGTGCGCTCGGTGCGCCTCGAAGAGAAGTACCGCCAGAAGACCCCTGAGCTGGTCTGGACGCTCTCCCTCGCCGACTTCGCCGCGCTGGCCGTCGTCGCCCTCGCGCCGCGGGAGCTGCCCACTGTGGGCCTCGACCACCTGCACGCGCCGCTCGTGAGCATCCGTGAACAGGCCGCCTATGTCGTCGCCATGCTGCAGCCGGGGGAGCCGGTCTCGTTTCGCGCACTGATCGCCGGCACCGACGAGAAGGGCGTCATCATCGCCCGCTTTCTCGCGGTGCTCGAGCTGTACCGCCACGGTGCCGTATCCTACGACCAAATCGAGCCCCTCGGCGAGCTCAGCCTGCGCTGGAACACCCAGTCCCTAAACGGGCGCGACTGGAACGACGAAAACCTCGCCTCGCTCGGAGCTGACTATGACAATTAGAGACCCGACGACTGACTCGCGGTCACGCACGCCGCAAACGGATGCCGCAGCATCCGTTGCCCCGGCAGCTCGCGAAACAGCAGCAGTGTTATCCGACGACCACGCTCTCGACCGCCAGCTCGAAGCCGTGCTCATGGTCGCTGACGAACCGCAAGGGCTCGTGCACCTCGCCACCGCTGTCGGGCGGCCCATCGCCGAGGTGGCGGCATCCGTTGCCCGGCTGGTCGCCGATTTCGACGGCCTCCGCAGCGCGGATGGGACCAAAACGGTGCGCCGCGGCTTTGAGCTGCGCGAGATCGCCGGCGGGTGGCGCATCTATGTGCGTGCCACCCACGATGAACTCGTAACCGACTTTGTGCTGACTCAGAATCCCAGCCGGCTCAGCCAGGCTGCTCTCGAAACGCTCGCTGTGATCGCCTACAAGCAGCCGATCAGTCGCGGCCAGGTCGCGAGCATTCGGGCGGTCAACGTCGACTCCGTTGTGCGCACTCTGCTCGGGCGCGGCCTGGTCACCGAGGCATTCACCGACAGCGAAACCGGCGCGATCAACTACGCCACCACAGACTTGCTGCTCACCCAGCTCGGAATCAACTCGCTCGACGAGTTACCCCACCTATCGCCGTTGCTCGACGGCGGCACCGACGGATTCGAGGATCTACTGTGACCCAGGACACCACCCGCAACGCCAATTCGACCAATGACGTGACGCCCCGCGACCCCAACTTCAACCCGGAGGCCGCTGCCGACGGTGTACGCCTCCAGAAGGTGTTGGCTTCGGCCGGCGTCGCCAGCCGCCGCGTCTCCGAAGACCTCATCACCTCCGGTCGCGTGCGGGTGAACGGCAAGGTCGTCACCGAGCTCGGTCGCCGCGTGCACCCCGAAACCGATCAGGTCGCCGTCGACAACGTGGCCGTGCAGCTCGACACCACCCGCCGCTACCTCATGCTCAACAAGCCGGTCGGTGTCGTCTCCTCGATGCAGGACGAGAGCGGTCGCCCCGACCTGCGCGAATTCACTGACCAGTTCGATGAACGCCTGTTCAACGTGGGCCGGCTCGACGCCCAGACCAGCGGCCTGCTCATTCTCACCAACGACGGCGACCTCGCGCACGTGCTCGCGCACCCCTCCTTTGGCGTCTCGAAGACCTACATCGCCAAAGTGGAGGGCCGCGTCTCGCCGCAGACCATCGGCCAGTTGCAGAGCGGCATCGAACTCGAGGATGGCCCCATCCACGCCGACAAGGCCCGCATCCTCACGAGCCCTCCAGGCGGCGGCCACAGTATGGTCGAGCTCACCCTGCACTCCGGTCGTAACCGTATCGTGCGACGAATGCTCGACGCCGTCGGTCATCCGGTGGTTGACCTGGTGCGTCGCCAGTTCGGCCCCCTGAATCTCGGCACCTTGCAGCAGGGCGCCGTGCGGGAACTCACCCGCGAAGAACTGGGCCAGCTGCTGACCGTGTCCCGCCAGGCACCGAGCGCTCGCCCTGATGCTAACTAACTCCGCGCGAACTAAGGACTGAAATCCATGGCTGAAAGCCGCCTCGTCGGCCCGGTACGTATCGTCGGCGTCGGCCTGCTCGGAACCAGCGTCGGCCTCGGTTTGCGCAATCGTAAGATCGAAACGATTCTCAGCGATGCCTCACCGACCAACCTGCGCATCGCGATTGATTACGGAGCCGGGCGTGCCGCCCAGCCAGACGACCAACCGCAGCTGATCGTGGTCTGCGTGCCGCCCGACGTCACCGCCGACATCGTCGCCAGAGAGCTCGAGGCCTACCCGAGCGCGATCGTGACGGATGTCGCGAGCGTCAAGCTGGCTCCGCTGGCCGAGCTGCGCGAGCGTGGCGCCGATATCAGCCGGTACATCGGATCGCATCCGCTTGCCGGTCGGGAGAAGGGCGGTCCGCTCTCCGGCCGCGCCGATCTGTTCATCGGCCGCCCCTGGGTCGTTGCCGCACACGACGCGATCAGCTACCGTCAGGCCGGAGCAATCGACGACCTCATCCTTGACCTCGGCGCCATTCTGGTCGAGATGACCCCCGAGGAACATGACCTCGGCGTTGCCCTGGTCTCGCACGTTCCACAGGTCATCTCCACTTTGATGGCCCGCCGACTCACCGGTGCCGCGAACTCTTCGCTCAACCTGGCTGGTCAGGGCTTGCGCGACGTAACCCGCGTCGCAGCGAGCGACCCCGATTTGTGGGTGCAGATTCTCGGCGCCAATGCCGGTCCGGTGCGCGACGTGCTGCGGGCCTACCGCGACGACCTCGACCGGTTCATCGACGCCCTCGAAGACCCCACCAAGCCGGGAGCGCAGCGTCAAATCGCCGAAGAACTCGGCGGCGGCAACGCCGGCGTTGCCCGACTGCCCGGAAAACACGGCCAGGATCGTCGATTTTCGTCGATGGTGGTCATGGTCAACGACCAGCCCGGTCAGATCGCCCACCTGCTCAACGACATCGGCGACCTCGGCGTCAACCTCGAAGACTTACGCTTGGAACACTCGCCGGGTGCCCAGATCGGCCTCGCCGAAATCTCCGTACTGCCCGAGGCCGTCACCCGCCTCACCGAAGAGCTGGCCGCCCGCGGCTGGCGGATTGCTGGTTAAAGCATGGCACGTCACGCCCTCCCCACCCTCGTCGCGATCGACGGGCCGGCCGGCAGCGGCAAGTCGAGCGTAAGCCGTGCTGTCGCCCGCCGCGTCGGCTTCGCCTACCTCGATACCGGCGCCGCCTACCGGGCGCTGGCCTGGCTGGCTCTCGACCGAAAAACCGAGACAACCGAAGCGGATGCCGTCGCCGCGCTCCTGAAAGACTTCGACTACTCGATCGGTACCGACCCCGACGAGTACTTCGTGACGGTGGGGGAGACCGACGTGACCGACGCCATCCGCTCTCCGGAAGTTAGTGCAACGGTCAGCGCTGTCGCCCGCGTTCCCGAGGTGCGGGCAGCGCTCACCGAACTCTTTCGCAGCTTGGCCGCGAACGTTGATCGGCCCGGCGTTGTGGTCGAAGGACGCGACATTACGACCATCGTCGCCCCCGAGGCAGCGGTGCGCATTCTACTCACGGCATCCGAGGAGGCTAGAATGGCTAGACGCTCTGCGGAAATAACGACCCAGTCGGCTGAAACCGTGGCAGAACAGCTGCGATCGCGTGATCGCGCTGACTCACAGATTGTCGATTTCATGAGCGCCGCAGACGGTGTGATAACCGTCGACTCCACCCACCTCGACTTCGAGCAGACCATTGAAGCGGTCATCGACGTCATACACACACGCACGAAGCGGGCTTTGAATGAGTAACGAATACGACGACACGAGCTCAGCGCTCGACACCGAGCTGGCGGAACGACTCGCCAATCTCGATGAGGAACTGGCCACCCGGCGCTCAGCCGCGCTGCGCACCGACCTCGACAATTACGACCTCGACGAGGAAGACCTCGACGTGCTGCAGGCCGTCACCGACGATCCCGACGCGATCCAGTACCTGCCCGCCGTTCCGGTGATCGCCATCGTCGGCCGCCCGAACGTGGGTAAGTCGGCACTGGTCAACCGCATCCTCGGCCGCCGTGAGGCCGTTGTCGAGGACACCCCCGGGGTCACGCGTGACCGCGTCGCGTACAAGGGCGACTGGAACGAACGCAAGTTCAGCCTCGTCGACACCGGCGGCTGGGAGCCAGACGCCAAGGGCATCGACGCTTCCGTCGCCGCTCAGGCCGAAATCGCCATTGACCTGTCCGACCTCGTCATGTTCGTCGTTGACTCCAACGTGGGCCCGACATCGACCGATGAGGCCGTCGTGCGCATGCTGCGCAAAAGCGGCAAGCCGGTCTTCTTGATCGCCAACAAGGTCGACGACGTGCGTCAGGAGCCCGAAGCGGCCAGCTTGTGGTCGCTCGGCCTCGGCCAGCCATGGCCGGTCTCTGCCCTGCACGGTCGTGGCGTTGCCGACCTGCTCGACGCGATTCTGCTCGTGCTGCCCGAAATTTCCAACGTTGCCAAGCAGGAGGTCGGTGGCCCTCGCCGCGTGGCCATCCTCGGCCGCCCGAACGTCGGCAAATCCAGCTTGCTCAACAAGGTCGTGGGGGAGGAGCGCGTTGTCGTCAACGAGCTCGCCGGCACAACCCGTGACCCGGTGGACGAGCAGGTTGAGCTTGGCGGCAAGGTGTGGCGTTTCGTCGATACCGCCGGCATCCGTCGTCGTGTTCACCTCTCACAGGGCGCCGATTTCTACGCCTCGCTGCGCACCAGCGCAGCCCTCGAAAAGGCCGAGGTGGCCGTCGTGCTGCTCGACGTGACCGAGGTTATCAGCGAGCAGGACGTGCGCGTGATCGACCTTGTGATCGAGTCGGGCCGTGCGCTCGTGCTCGCATTCAACAAGTGGGACCAGATCGACGACGACCGTCGTCGCTACCTCGAACGTGAAATCGAGCAGGACCTAGCCCACGTGGCCTGGGCCCCGCGCGTGAATATCTCCGCCAAAACCGGTCGCCACATGGAGAAGCTGGTTCCAGCCCTCGAGCTCGCACTCGAGTCGTGGGACACCCGCATCGCCACCGGCAAGTTCAACGCATTTTTGGCCGAGCTCGCCGCAGCTCACCCACACCCCGTGCGCAGCGGCAAGCAGCCGCGCATCCTGTTCGGCACTCAGGCCTCGAGCCGTCCGCCGACGTTCGTGGTGTTCACCACCGGGTTCCTTGACCCCGGCTACCGTCGCTACATTCAGCGTCGCCTGCGCGAGATCTACGGCTTCGAGGGAAGCCCGATCAATCTCAGCATGCGCGTGCGCGAGAAGCGCAAACGCTAACTTTTTCTAACGGATGCGGTCGGCCCTGTTTACGCAGGTCCGGCCGCATTTTTTGCGCCTGGTTGGCATCGTTGTGAAGTTGGAATATCACGGATCGATTTGTGTCTTTGGATTTTCTGAGTCAAGCTCATGTTTTATCCTCTCGGCTCCCTACAGCCAACCACCTGCACGTACCGAACTTGTGCGCGACCCGGAATATACATAACGAGCCCATGGCATATAAAGCATCCCGCACGCCTAAAATTAACCACAACTCAACTCGTACCCCTCAACACCTCGCCGAAAGCAGCCCGCTCCGGGCTCGACGATTGGTTATTTGGGCGGCATTCGTCGCCTCGACGGTCGCCCTTTCGGGGCTCGCTGCTGTTCCGGCTATCGCCGAAGTAGGCAGCTCCGACCAAAGCGGTGCCAACCTGAGTGCCGCGGACCCGATGCGCCCGTCCATCGTTGTCCCGGCCGGAGAAAGTGTCACCGCCCGATTGGGCACTGTACCTACCGGCCTGAGCTCCATCGAGGTGGAGTACTCCACATCGAACGACGGAGTTCCCAGCCGGGTCGAAATTTCTGTCGGACCTGAGAACACCCAAACCTACGCATTCACCGCTCCGACCGGGACGAGCGCTACGGCCACCATCACGGTTCCCGTGACGGACAAGACCGACGGCACGATCACCGTGAGCAGTCGCGCCTCTACCGTGACGCTGAACCTCGCCATCGTCGGCTTTGAACGCGGCGAGGCTGGTCGCGTGATCACACCCAGTCCCGTGCTGGCGCCGGCTCCAAAGCCGTCACCCACGCCGACTGCCGAGCCCGCCCCGACTGCCGAGCCGATCCCGATGCCCACGTCGATCTCGACGCCCACTCCGGCGCCGTCGCCTGAACCTACCCCGTCCCGTGGCGGCATGCCCGGTAAGTCCAACACCGGCGTTCCGGCCGGTACCGCGCTGACCGTGCACAACGGTGACATCACTGTCACCAAGACCGGCACAGTGCTCGACGGCCTGGACATTCGTGGTCTGGTTAAAATCGAGGCCCCGAACGTCACCATCAAGAACTCGATCATTCGTGGTCGCGAATTGAACGGCATCGGGGCGCTGATCAATAATCTTGGCGGCTTCAGCAATCTCGTGATTGTCGATACCGAGCTGAGCCCCTCCATCGCGTCGCCCGACGCCATGGGCATCTACGGCTACAACTTCACCGCGACCCGGTTGAACATCAACGATGTCATCGACGGAATCCACGTTACTGGCAGCAACGTCGTGATCAGGAACAGCTGGATCCATGACAACCTGCACTACCGTAACGATCCGAATCACGGCGGTACGCCGAGTCATGACGACTCGATCCAGATCCAGGTCGGCGACAACATCAGCGTCACCGGTAACCGCCTGACCGATTCCTACAGCGCCGCGGTGCAGATCACGCAGGACCGTGGACGGGTCTCCAACTTCTCGTACACGGACAACTACGCTGACGGCGGACACTGCACGGTGAACATCGCCGAGAAGGACTACGGGCCCCTCCAGGGTACGACGATCACCGACAACAAGTTCGGTCGCGACACCAGTCTGAACAACTGTGCTGTCATCGCGCAGACCTCGACGAAGATCGATTTCGCTCGTAACTATTTCACCGATGGCAGCCCGGTAAAAATTTCGAAAGGATAATTCCCCAAAATCCTGAAACGGATGCGGCCGAACCTGTTAACGCAGGTCCGGCCGCTTTTTTTTGTCAAAAATTCGCTAATTGTCTACCCCTGAACTGGGGTGAACCTGAGAAAGCTATGTGTTGGCTTGTGACATTCCCCATTGTGGGCAATGCTCATCTTAGTCACCACGGCCCCCTACAGCCCTCACTCGCACCGCCCGATTCTGTGCACTAAACGAAATGTGAACCATGATCTCCACTGCTTTCGCTTCACGTTCCACCGCTCGACCTTCTCGCCGCCTGGCCCTCATCGCCGCGACCGGCGCATTCGCCGTCGCGTTCAGCGGCCTCGCCGTCATTCCGGCCAACGCCGCCGCCAACACCGTCACGGTTGCCGTGCCCGCCGGAAGCAAGGTCTCCTACGACCTCGGCACCATCCCGGCCGACGCAGCCTCCGTTGACGTCACGTTCGACACCACCGCTGCTGCCCGTACCGACATTAAGGTTCTGGTCGGTCCGGAGTACACCCAGCGCTACTACTTCACGGCTCCGGTCGGAGATGGCCCCGAGCGCAGCTACACGGTTCCGGTCACCAGCAAGTCAGACGGAACCATCGTCGTTGCCAGCAGTGACGCCAACGTCAAGGTCGAAATGACCGTCGTCGGCTACACCAAGAAGGTCGTTCCCGCTCCGACCACCGCACCGGCACCCGCACCGGCTCCGGCACCGTCACCGGCACCCGCGCCGGCTCCGGCTCCGGCTCTCGCTCCGGCGCCGACTCCGGCGCCCACCAGCGGCACGCCGAACGGGACGAACACCGGCGTTCCCGCCGGCACCGTACTCAAAGTTGTCAACGGTGACGTAAACGTCACTACCCCCGGCACCGTGCTCAACGGCCTCGACATTCGCGGTCTGGTGAAGATCAACGCGGCCAACGTCACGATCAAGAACTCCATCATTCGCGGTCGTGCCGACAAGCCCGGCGTGCTCATTAACAACCTGGGTGGTTTCAGTAACCTGGTCCTGACCGACACCGAAATCTTTCCCACCGTCATGTCGAACAATAACCACGGGATCTACGGTTATAACTTCACCGCGACCCGCCTGAACATTCACAACGTCATCGACGGCATCCACATCACCGGCAGCAACGTGACCGTGCAGAAGTCCTGGATCCACGACCACGCCCACTACGCCAAGGACCCGAACCACGGCGGAACGCCCAGCCACGATGACGGCATTCAGGTTCAGATCGGCAACAACATCAAAATCGACGGCAACCGCCTGACCGGCAGCTACAGCGCCGCCGTGCAGGTTACTCAGGACCGCGGAAAGGTCTCCAACTTCAGTTTCACCAACAACTACGCCGACGGCGGACACTGCACAGTGAACATCGCGCAGAAGACCTACGGCCCCCTGCTCGGCACCGTCATCAAGGACAACAAATTCGGCCGCGACACCGACAATTTCAACTGCGGCATCGTCGCGTCGACGGCGACCACCATCGATCACGCCCGCAACTTCTTCACCGACGGTATCGCCGTCACCATCCGCAAGGGCGCCTAACCAGAAGAACTCACCACCAGGCTAGCTCCCACCAAGAATTCCCTTGCAGGACACCGGGCGGGTCCCACGTGCACACAGCACGCGGGGCCCGCCTCTTTGCATGTCCAACGCCCCGAGACGGCCCCGCGTAGCGGCATACCGCCAATTCCACGCCGCCGGTGCTCGATCGCGCACTAGCCGACGGGCTCGCCGTCCTCGCCCTCTTCAACTCTGCCGGTCTCATGCCAGGCGCTCTAGATCATCACGACGTTGTTGATCACGTTTTCGGCGCTTTGGCGCATAGGCTCCTGGTGTGCACGGGCGTGCTCACGGAGGCGTTTGAAAGCGTCATCCATATTGATGTTATTGCGTGCGGCGATGACGCCTTTGGCCTGCTCGATAAAAACCCGGCTTGTGAGTGCATGCTGCAGTTGAGCATTCACCGTGGCGTTTTTTCGAGCCGAGCGTTCGTGAAGGAGGCTAACGGTCGCGACATCGGCCAGCGCCTGACCAATTACCGCGTCCTCAGTACTCAAGGTGCCCTTTCGTTCTCGAAACAGATTCAGCGCTCCGATGGTATTGGGGCGTAACCGCATGGGAATGGCATGCACGGATTGGAAACCCTGCGACAGCGCTGCCGCCTGAAAATCGGGGTATCGGTGTCCGTCCGTCGCAATATTGCTCAGCGTGACGACCTCACCGGATCGATAGGCATCAACGCAGGGACCTGCTCCGGCCCGGTGTTGCAGTACCTCGACAAGATGGCTCTCCTCGCTCGTGGCGGCAATGACCTGAAGGTTACCGTTCGAGTCAGCCAGAAGAAGACCCGCCGCGGTAGCGTCGAGCAACACCACACATTGATCGACCAGAGTGCGCAAAAGATCGATGGCGTCGTATTCTCCGACCAAAGTGTCAGCCAGTTCAACAAATGCTCCGCTTACCAGCGCGGCGCGTGTCACGTTCGTCATAGCAGTCATTTTGGACTCCAACCCGCAGTTATCAACGTCCCAGACCCGAATCTCAGTGATTTGGTAGGTCGTTCGGTGGCCGGTACCACCACTAGTGGCGGGCCGCAGATCGCGCGGCGAAGGCCGCATCGATCGAGCGATATATTCCCCGCTAGGTGGTCAGTCTGCTGTGTCAGGTATGAGCTTTTCTGCACGGTAGCGGTCGAAAAGAGACGTGAATGAGTCAATCGTGCGATGGTGTGGGGTGAAGCCAGCGAGACGGCTCTTGGTGATGTCGGTGAAGACTTCGATCTTGCGGCCGAGGTCCGCGTCGGTGTGCCACCAGGACGCGATGCGCCCCAGGTCTGACTCTACGAGGCCGTGCGTGGCGGCGAGCTCGGCCCAGACCGACTCCATGCCGGCCATCTGCACCTCAAGGGGTCGCGGCTCATCGATGTAACCTTCCGGCTCGACGCCGAAGTATGCGGCGATCTTTGGCCACATCGCTCGCCAACGAAAGATATCGCCGTTGACCACGTTGAATGCTTCGTTGGCGCCGGCATCCGTTGTCGCGGCCCACACCATCTGCTCGGCGAGGATGGTCGCGTCGGTCATGTCGGTGACGCTGTTCCACTGCGTCTCGCTGCCGGGGAAAACGAAGGGAATGCCGAGGTGTCTGCACAGGGATGCCTGCGCAGCGAGGGTGAGACCCATGTTCATGAGGTTACCGACCGCGTGGCCGATCACGGTGTGTGAACGGTGCACTGACCAAGTGAATCCTTGGCGAGCGGATGCCGCGAACAGCTCGTCTTCCTGCGCGTAGTAGAAATTCGCAACGTCGAGGCGCGGTTCGTCTTCGTGGAAGGGGGTGTCGGGCATATTGCCCTGCCCGTAGGCTTCGAACGGACCGAGGTAATGCTTCAGTCCGGTGACTAGGGCGACATGGCCAACCGGGGCGTGGGCGAGTGCAGCGAGGAGGTCGCGGACCATGGCGGCATTCACCTCGATGTTGAGTTCTTCGGTCTCCTGACGGGACCACGCGGTGAAGAAGACCTGCTCGGGGTTCTCATCGGCCAGTGCTCGCATCAGGTCGGCGCCGGAGCGGAGGTCTGCCTGGATCCAGCGGACGCCGGGTAGGTCACGGCCGCTGCGGCGGGCGAGGGCGAGCACGTGCCAGCCCTCGGCAGCCAACTGGTCAACGACGGCAGATCCGGTGATGCCGGAAGCTCCGACGACGAGGGCGGTGCGGTTGCGTGGTTCGGGTGACGTAATCATTACTCGGTGCAACCTCGTGGGGTGTGAGGTATTCCTTGCCGCCGAGGCGGGTAGCGGGACCAGTAGGCCGAATTAGCCACGATCTCAACTATGAGTAGATGTACCTGCGTCGCGAACCGGGTAGTGCGGTCACCACGCCTGCGCGCCAGCTAGACATTTGGCGCTGAGTGTTCCTCCGCGATGGCGTCTGGCCGGTCCCGCTTAAGCAGACCCGATACTCCGAAAGCAATCCCGATGATGATTAGGCCAAGAATGAGGCCGAACACAGCCGACATCGCGGTGTCGGATACCCAGACGACGACGGGTCCGGCAGATTCGACGGCATCCGTCGCCGCGTGCAAAACGTCGTAGGGGCCGTGCCAGAAAGTTTCGGCCAGGTTGGCGATCACGAGGTGGCCGCCGACCCACAGCATGGCGACCGTGCCGATGATGCCGATCACGCGGAACACGGCCGGCATTGCGGCCACAATGCGTGCGCCGGTGCGTCTTACCCGCCGTGCGGGGTTTTTCATTAGCGACAGGCCTACATCGTCAATCTTGACCAGCAGCGCGACGGCGCCATAGACGAGCACCGTCATGCCGAGACCGATCACCACCAACGCGCCGAGCGTCATCCAGAGCCCAAAATCGGGGTCGAGGCTTGCCAGCGCGATCAGCATGATCTCTGTGCTGAGGATGAGGTCGGTGCGAATGGCGCCGAAGATGAGCTTGCCCTCATCTCGCGATTCGGTCTCCTCGGTGCCGTGATGCGCGCCGAACCATTCGGTGACTTTCTCCGCACCTTCGAAGCACAAGTAGGTGCCGCCGAGAATGAGCAGCCACGGCAACACCCACGGCGCGAAGGCTGACAGGAGCAATGCGAGCGGAATGATGATGACGAACTTGTTAAACAGACTACCGAGTGAAATGCGCCAGACGACGTGCAGCTCGCGCGCCGGCGACAGCCCCTGAACATACTGCGGGGTGACGGCCGCATCGTCAATGACGACGCCGGCGGTCTTGGCGCTCGCCTTGAGTGCGGCGGTGAGTATGTCATCGACGACGGCGAGCAAACCGACTGACATCTGGTTCTCCTCTTGTGTTTCGTCATCCTCCGGACGGGCGACGGCAATGATGTCCACAGTACCTTGGGGACATTGGGCGTGACGGGGCGTAGAGCAGGCATCTTGCGATTCCGCTTGTCGAGTGTTGAGGTGCCTCCGCGCACCTCAGACCGTTGTCCGTTGTGGGCGAAGTCCCAACTGGCTTCGTGAGCTAACGCATCGTCGGCGGTAATGGCGGTAATGGGTTCGGGCGTCAGAATGCCCGCGATTGGCCGCGAGGTTTTCCGACCCCCGCCCGATGCCACAACGGATGCAGGCGCGATCCAGGCTCGATGGGCCTCTTCCGACCCGATGCGGCGGAGGCTTCGGTCCCCAGGAGCGCCATCGACGTGGCAAAGGTGCCACATTACTTCGGCCCCACCCGAATTGGGCGAACAGCCCGCAGGCGTTAGCGGATGCGATGGTGAAAATCAGCCTCGGGACCCCGACGCCGATCCTGTACGGTAGGCCGCTGACCGAGCGCACGCACGCGACTGACTATGCGAAGCCGACTGGTGAGTTGGGGCCGGTATTGGTCATACTCGACCACTCCAAGCTACCCGCCGGCACGCTCAACGACTTCCAGAGTTGGAACCAGGGCACCGCCGGAGCAAGCCCGACCACTTCGGCGGGCAACCTCTTCCATGCACTAGTGCTGCGACCGACCGGCACCGCGGGTGAGCTCACTGTCATCGACACCAGCTCCGAGCTGGAGGTGCCGACACCGACCGTGGACACCGGTGAGGTCGAAACCTATTCCGTGCCAGCAGTGACAGTTCAAAAGGATGACGTGATCGGCTTCTACGACCAGGGCGTTCCGTTGGACACCGATGTCCCCGCCAATGGCGACACCTTGAGCACCCCAGCGAGCGGCGATTCGACCATGGCCACCAACGTAGGTCCGGCCAAGGACAGCACGGTCAAGCTCGGTGCTTCTGGCTATCGGTGGCGCTGGTGAATGCGGCCTGGTGGCTTTCACTGTCACACTGGAGCGAACGTCGATCCGGCCTGCATGCTGGACCCGCCTACGGAGGAACCGCGGATGCCCGCTGAGAGTACGGCTCGTGCCCGACTGCTGCTGATCGAGGACGATGCCAAGCTCGGCCCGATGATCCGGGACGTGCTCACGGAAACCTACAATGTCACGCTGGTTACAGACGGTGCGGTTGGTCTGGCAGTCGGCCTCGTTGGTGAATTCGAGGTGATGGTGATCGACCGGCGCCTGCCTGGGCTGGACGGGCTGGGAGTAGTTGAAGCCCTCCGCCGCAAATTGGTCACTACCCCCATCCTGCTTCTGACGGCCCTGGGAACCACCGGCGATAAAGTGGCCGGGCTCGATATCGGCGCCAACGATTACCTGGTCAAGCCGTTCGAATTCGAGGAGCTCTTCGCGCGGCTGCGAGCCATTCGTCGGGTTTTCACCGGGGAGGGTCGCACGGTGCTGGTCGGTGGGTGGGAGTACTACCCGGACAGTCGCACGATCTATTCCCCGTATGACGGGCGTATCCTGCTGACGGTCAAGGAGAACGAACTGCTCAAAATGTTAACGGATGCCCCGCAACGTACGTTCTCCCGCCAGCAGATCCTGCGAACCGTTTTCAGCGCTGCGGACACCGCCGGAACGGTGGATACCTACGTGCACTACCTTCGGCGCAAGACCGACACCGACATTGTCCTCACCGTGCGCGGTGAGGGCTACCGTCTGGGACAACCATGACCCGCCGAAAAATTCCCGTCATCGACAGCGACACCCTCGCCATCCGTCGGGCCTCCCGTCTTGTCGGTACGCGAATCGCAATCGCGTGTGCTGCGGTCGTGGCTGTGGTCGTCGTGGCCGTGTTCGTCTACATCCTGTCCGAGATCTCGCCCGGTGAATTGTTTGAACCAGTGCCGGACACTGACAACCTGCAGGTCAGCGCCGTCAAGCTGCTGCGCGCTGCCGCAGTTTTGGGTGTGGCCTTGATCGTTCTCGCAGGGGTGTTGAGCTGGCTGGTCACCCGCCGCGCTGTGCAACCCCTCGGCGACGTGCTGCGCATCCAACGAGCCTTTGTCGCCGACGCGAGCCATGAACTGCGCACCCCGCTCGCGGTACTCGATGCCCGCCTGCAAATCCTGCAACGCACACTTTCCGCCGATGACCCGTCGGCCTCGGTCGTCGCGGAGCTCCGCAGCGACGCGAAAGACCTAATCCACATCGTCAACGACCTGCTCGAATCGGCCGAAGTCGGTGGCGCAGCCGTGCATGACACGGTCGTGGTCGATCTGATCGCTGCCGTTGACGCCGCCGTGCAGTCGATGGCACTCATTGCCGTCGACAAACACGTCAACATCGAACTGGATGCTCCGCAGCTCGCGTCGGTGCGGGTGCCAGCAATCAGCATCACCCGATGCGTAGTCGCCCTGCTGGATAACGCTGTGCGTTTCGCGCCGTACGACTCGGCCATCACTGTGAGCGTGGCCGTGACCAAGAAGACTGTGGCGGTCACCGTGCGCGATCGAGGTCCAGGCATCCACGGCATCGACCCTGCCCGAATTTTCGGTCGGTTCGCCCACTCCGCCCCGCCGGATGCCGACGGCGATGAGTCCCGCACCGGGTTTGGAATTGGCTTGTCCCTGGTGCGCGAAATTGTTGTGCGTTACGGCGGATCCGTGCACGTCGTCGATAGCACTGCCGCGGGCACAGCAATCTGCCTGACCGTTCCGCGGGCAAAGCCCGCCTGATCTATGCCGTGACCAACGAAAGTCGTTCGTCGAACAAAAGAATGCGAATTCCTAGATCCCTGGCGGCCATTGTTGGTTTCTGTGAGAAGTCTTAGACGCCGCCGTGTTCGCTAGTGCTACCGCCCCATTCCAGGAGGAACACTTGTCCACGACCTCAACGCTCTTCTCGACCGTTTCGCCCGTACGGCATATCCTGACCAAGGTGCCCGAGGTGACTCTCATCTTTTGGGTGATCAAGGTACTCGCGACCACTGTGGGGGAGACCGCCGCCGACTTCCTCAACGTCGACCTCGGCCTGGGTCTCTCGATCACTTCGGTGATCATGGCGGTCCTGCTCATTGTCGCCCTGATCGTGCAGTTCAGACTGCACAAATACACTCCGGCCGTCTATTGGCTGGCGGTGGTGCTCATCAGCGTCGTAGGTACTCTGATCACCGATAACCTCACCGACAGCCTCGGCGTGCCTCTGTGGGTCACGACGGTTGTCTTCGCCATCGCACTGGCCGCAACCTTCACCGTCTGGGCCAGCTCGGAGAAGACTCTCTCCATCCACTCGATCTTCACGGCCCGACGGGAGACGTTCTACTGGCTAGCAGTGTTGTTCACATTCGCCCTTGGCACCGCGGCGGGCGACCTCGTAGCTGAGGGACTGAACCTGGGCTTCCTCGTAGCACTGCTCGTCTTCGCTGCCGCCATCGCGCTGGTCACCGTGGCGTACTTCGTCTTCCACCTCAACGCTGTACTCGCCTTCTGGATCGCCTACATCCTGACCCGTCCGCTGGGCGCATCCACCGGTGATCTGCTCTCCCAGTCCGTCGGCGACGGCGGTCTGGGACTTGGGACCACTGGAACCAGCGTGCTGTTCCTGGCCGTGATCCTCATCCTGGTGATCGTACTCATCCGCCGCGCACACACCACGACCGCCCAACTGACGGCCACCATATAACCCCACCCGCGTGCCGTAGAGGATGCCCGGCCCGTCTTCAGAAAACTCAGAGAAAGCCCTTGCAGCATGAATACTATGACCGTCACCGCACTGCCCACCTCCGGTTTTCTGGATCCGCAGTCAGTGATCGCCAGCGCCGGCGGCTGGGGCCTCGTCGTCGTGTGCGTGATCGTGTTCGTGGAGACGGGCCTGCTCGTCGGATTCTTCCTCCCCGGTGATACCCTGCTGTTCTTCACCGGCGTTCTCACGCTCAGCGGGGTGATCAGCCAGCCGCTCTGGATTGTCATCCCGACGATTGCAGTCTCGGCCGCGCTGGGCGACCAGCTCGGCTATATCATCGGGCGCACGACGGGCCGGCGCATTTTCGACCACCGCGACTCCGGCCTGTTCAGCCGCAGAAGCGTAATACGAACGCAGGGGTTTTATGATCGTTTCGGACCGGCGGCCGTCACGATCGCCCGCTTCGTGCCCGTTGTGCGCACCTTTGCTCCCGTCGCGGCCGGCGTGGGCAAAATGCCGCGGCGCCTATTCACGATGTTCAACATCGCCGGCGCGGTGCTGTGGGCGACCGAGGTAGTGCTCCTGGGGTTTGGGTTGGCTCATATTCCGGGCGTCGCCGACTTCGCCGCACATTACATCGACCTCGTACTGATCTGCATCGTCGTGCTCTCCGTGCTGCCCGTCGTGATCAGAGCCGTTGTTTCTCGCCGCCAGAATTCTCGGGCGTGACCATCGGTGGGCTATTCGGCCACGCCGACCGTCGTGAGGTATGGGGCGTCTCATCGTGGTCCCATCGGCGACGTCGCCCCCCTGACCGAATCAGGCGATGCCGTTGGCGTCGCCTGCACAGCGCCAAACGGCGTGCAAGCTTTCGAAATAGATGCCGAGGATCTGGTTGTACAGGACCCGATGCTTCCGGAACTGCCCGAGGAGGGATGGACGTGCGGCGACGCATCCATTAGAGCAATAACAACGTGCCGGTGCACCGATCTGCAGTCGTATCCCTTCACCGAGAATTTTGCTCCGGAGAACCCAGTCACAGGGTGACGACGTCGTGCTCTGCCCTGTGGATGCATAGTTGGTTCCGTGGACGCCTATTGGTGTTAGTGCAGCCGTGCGGCGAGCCCGAGACCCTGATGATGTGTTCACAGCGCTTGAAGAATGCCCATCATTCCGGCATCTTCATGGTCGAGAATATGGCAGTGGTAGACGGTTCGTCCCCTAAAACCGTCGAACGCGATCCGAACGCGCACGCTGCTGAGCGACGGTATATTGACGACGTCCTGCCAGATCGCTGATTCGACTGGTCGGCCATCCTGTTCAATGATTTGCATTGGCCAGACGTGCAGGTGCAGTGGGTGGTCGAGGGTGCTGGTGTTAGTGAGCGTCCACTCTTCGACGCTCTCGAATTGTACGGTGGTGTCGATGCGGGTGGCATCAAATGCCTGGTCGTTTATCGTGGCGGACATCATGCCGCTGCTCATGCCGCCACCCATTCCCATAGCGAAAACCAACTCGCGGCGAGCGGTGATGGTCGCCGAGCGGAGGTCGTTCGATGCAGGCTGGTCGGGTACCGCGGCCAATTTGACGCTGCGGGCCGCGACCACTGCGAACGTAGCCAACGCAATATCGACAGAGGTAGCCGTGCTGCCACTCATCATTCCGCCGCCCATCATGCCGTTGGATGCGCCGCGGTCGTAGGGGAGAGCTCGAAGCGTGGACGTGCCGACGCGACCGGTCACCAAAAGGTCGGCACGATTGCCAGGGGCCAAGACGATTTCGTCAACATCGCGGGGAGATTCGAACCGGCCGGAGTCGATGCCGAGGAGGGTGAGTTGTTGCCCGTCGAGTCGAAGCCGCAGATAGCGGGAGGTGCACGCGTTGACGAGCCGCCAGCGTTCACGCTCGCCTGCGCCAGCGCTCAATGCGGGGGAGAGTTGCCCGTTGACTAGAACGAGCTCACCCTCGCGACCCGACATTTTCTGCATCGCCGTGGCGGTTGGAATGGTACCGGTCGAATCGAGGGTGATGTCGGAAATGACCAGCACGCGCTCCCGGGTGGCGGCAATCTCCTCAGGGTCTTCCACGATGATGGCGCCATAGAGGCCCCCGAACACTTGGTCGGCGACATAGCCGTGGTGGTGTGGGTGATACCAATACACACCCGGCGGGTGGTTGGTAGGTAGTTTGTACTGGTAATCGAATGAAGCGCCAGCTTCAATCATGACGAACATGTTGTCGCCATTATTCTCCGGCGAGACGTGGAGGCCGTGCACGTGCAGGTTACTCGGATCTGCCAGACCATTGCGAAGGCTGACGTTGAGTGTATCTCCAGCTCGAACGCGCAAAGTGGGGCCGGGCACGCCACTGTTGTAACTGAGCGCACGCACGTCACGGCCAGCAATGCTGACCTTCTGAGACGACGACTCCAAGGACACAGTCAGGACGCCGCCCGAACTGCGCAGCTCATCGGGCTGAACAAGGGCGACACCAGGCGCGTCTTCCGACGCTGCGCGCCTCCCCTTTTTTTGATTTACGACGAAGGCGGTCCCGCCGATGGCTACCCCGCCAACTCCTACGCCGCCAAGAATGAGAGCGTTTCGGCGACTAATATCAACCATCATCGTCCTTCGCCGAGCACCCGTATCTGTTCGCGGTACTGCTCTGCCGTCAGCTCCCCGCGGGCAAATCGCTCATCGAGCATCTTCCGCGCGCTGGTTAGATCAGGCGGCGCTGAGGGGGACGGTGACGAAGGACCACGCTCCCCGTTTTTTGTTGATAAGCGAATGATGACGTATACGAGAATTGCGATGCCGACCATTGCTAGCAGTCCGAATCCCCAGGACCATCCCATAGTTCCGTTGTCCCACATCATGATGCGATACCTTTCACTACTTTGAATAGCTTCTATTATACCCTTAGGGGTATTTTTCCCGTTGGAAGTCTGCCGTACACATTCAGATCGGATTGTTGCCCGGCGCCTAGGCCGGTACGTTAGCGCGCGTAGGAAAAAGGTTGAAGGAAGCGTGGCAGCGCTGGGTACGGTGCCGCTGCCGGTGCTGATGAAGCGAACGTCGGTCGGATGGCCTATGTCCTCCGGTCATCCGGTCGCTATTTGGACAGCGATACCAGAGCGGTCCAGGAACTCCCGAAGTCGTTGCTGGCGGCGATGCCGGTGGCATCCGCGACGAGGATCCAGGGCGAGGATCCGCCGACGACGGTGAACGCTTCCGGGGCGCGTCCGGTCGTTCCGGTTTGCGTCCACGTCTCGGCGACCTGACGCCAGATTCCGCCGCTGGGATCCAGACCGACCAATCTTCCGCCTGCGTTTGTGTCGACGGCGTCCAGCAGGAGCAGCGCCGGTGCACCGGTCAATGCAGTGAACGTGCGGCCCGCGTCGGTGCTCACCATGACGCCTGCGGCGGTCGTTGCGTAGAGCCGATCGGCTTGTACCGGATCCGCGCTCAGGTCGCGCAGGGTGAGAACCGCTCCTGCTGTCCAGGTGAGGCCGGAATCGTCACTGACGGAAATGGCGCCGGCACCCGCGTCGTACCCGTAGACGCGGAGGGTGCCGTCGTCGAGGGGGACAGCATCCAGATCGTGAAAATCGGTCTTGCCTGCCAGCGACAGTGCCGTCCAGGTGGACGCACCGTCCGTGCTGGAGATAAGTCCCAGGTTGGGCAGTGCCAGGTCGCTGGGTTCGGCCGGATCGGGATGACCAGACGCTAATAACTGACCGGGCGCAGCCACAGTAAAACCCATTGTGTCCTGCGCCCGGCCGGCGATCTGTAGCGGCTGGGTCGTGTTCGCTCGCGGCGCTCCGGTCAGATAGGTGTCGGGCAGCATGCCGGTGGGAATGCGCCACACGCCCTGGTGGGTTGCCGCGTAGGTCTCTCCAGTGAGGGGATCGGCGCCGAGGCCATGCACGTGCTCGAAAGGGTTCGCCGCCGAGTCAATGCTGGGCGATACTGTCGCCGAACCCGAATCGTTGGCGGAACAACCCGTGAGAATTATCAGGCCAACGAGCGGGAATGACAGTGCAATGATTCGGCGCCGTGACCGGTTGAATCTAACCAAGAGTGACTCCTCGCGCGCTCATGAAGGGTTGTGGATTGATGCGGGCACCATCGACTCGCGTTTCAAAGTGCAGGTGACAACAGCCGTCGGACGCACCCGTTGTCCCCACAAGAGCGATGGTGGCGCCCGTGGAAACCTGTTGCCCGGCGCTGACGAGCAGTGAGCCGTTGTGTGCGTAACCGGTTGGGGTATCATCCCCGTGGTCGATGAGGACCCAGTTGCCGTAGGATCCAAGCCAGCCGGCGTAGCTGACTGTTCCAGCGGATGCTGCGGACACGTTCTGACCGCAGCCCACGGCGATGTCGGTTCCATAGTGGAACGCACCGACCCCGGCCACTGGTTTGTAGGACCGAGCCCAATACGCTGAACTAATCCAGCCTGATAAACCCTGTGCGTTGGGCCTGCTGCTGCCGCCTGCAGGCCTGCTCAATGCTGCGGCTGCCGAAGCTGCAGCCGCAGCAGCGTCGGCCCGGTACCGCAAATCTGTCGCTCGCAAGGTCGCATCGTCGAATGCGTTTTGCGCGGCCTCGTAGGTGGCCGCACGACGAGATGCTTCCGCACGCGCGGCATCCACTTCGGCGTTGAGGCCTGTGATCAGCTCAGTCAACTCCGTGACCTGCGCTTGTTTACCCGCTTCGGATGACCGAGCGGTTTTCACATTAGACCAGCTCGGGTACTCCGCCGCGCCGGCCGGCGCCGCGATTCCGAGGAGCGACAACACCGTCACCACTACTAGAGCGACCCGTGCGCGAGTTCTGCGCCTAGTCAAGAGAGACCCCCCGGTTTTTCATGAATCCTTCCGCATCGATGCGTTCACCATCGATACGTGCTTCAAAATGCACATGGCAGCCGCTGGATGCACCGGTCGTTCCGACTATCGCGATGATTTCTCCGGCCACGACCAGCTGACCGGAGTCGACGAGGAGCTGACTGTTGTGGGCATATCCCGTCTCGACGCCGTTGCCGTGGTCGATGAGAATCCAGTTGCCATAGGAGCCCTGATAGCCAGAGGTGACAACTTTGCCTCCGGTCGCCGCGAAGACGGGTTGGCCGCAGGGTGCGGCTATGTCGGTTCCATTGTGGAAGTCGCCGACACCATCAACGGGTTTGTTCGGGCGAGAACCGAAGGGGCTCGATATCCGGCCCAGAACTGGTAGAGCCCAGCCTTGATCGCTGAGCTGGCCCGGACTCAGGCTGGCCCATTCGCCGTTGCTGGCGACTTCGGTGTAGGAGGCCGGTTCGGGTGCTTCCGTGATGGTATATCCGTCGCGTTCGATGAGAACGGATGCCGTTATTTTTGCCGTGACGCTTTGCAGATCATTCGTCTGGTCGGCGCTGGTAGCTGTGGCTTGCGCTGGTTCCGTGTTGACCACAAGCGCGGGCAGAGACGTGCTGATTGCGAAGAGTGCGATCATGGCCATGGCGCTTCCGGCCGCAGCGCGCTGGCGCAACGGGATGGGTCGGGGGGCCACAGTCTTGGCGGGTGGCGCAAGTTTCGAAGGGCCGGATCGGCGCGTACGCAGCCTGCCCTCCAATGCGCGCGCATCGCGTCGTGACAGTTGCGCAATAGCGCCGGAGATGTGAGGCGCTGTGGCGACGTGACCGGTGTTATCCACGGGGCATCATCCCGGGATTACGCATCAGATGAAAATTTTGACCACGATACATGAATATGTCCTTGCCGGTGATTCAGAAAACGAACGGTGGGTTCCAAGGGCGGGTCATCCAGAGGAGAACCCGCCCGGACGTGCCGCTCTAGAGCGAGGCGAGGAGCTCGGCCATGGCGGCAATTTCGGCCGTCTGCGTCTTGACGATGTCGGCGGCCATCGCCTGCGCCTCCGCATTCTCACCATCATCAAGTTCGAGCTGAGCCATCGCGACAGCGCCTTCATGGTGCACTGTCATCTGTTCGAGGAATAAGGTGCTGGCCTCTACTCGCGAGGCATCCTGCAGCGCCATCATGTCGTCGTCGGACATCATCCCGTCAGCACCACCGCCCATACCGGACATACCCGGCATGCCGTTTTCATCCTCGCCCCACGCTGTCAACCAGTCTTTGAGCTGCGTGATCTCCGGTTCCTGAGCGACCTTGATCTCCGTCGCGAGGTCGATCACGCTTTCATTAATACTGTCCTTCGCAAGGAGGTCATCGCTCATTTGAACTGCTTGTTCGTGATGGGGGATCATCATTTGCGCAAAGGTCACGTCGCCAGAATTGAACGTCGCTGTGGCTTGGCTAGCCGAGGGGCTTGTTGAGTCGCTGGCCGGGCTGCCGCCTGCGCATGAGCTGAGAGTGAGAGCTGCCGCCAGGGTCACAGCGGCATAAAAGAAGGTTCGTGGTTTGAGCATCGTTTGTCCATTCGTCGTTAAGTAGTAAAAACCGAGTGGCCGCGGGCACGGCAGGATTCCGAGGCCACGTGCTGGCTCGGAACTACATCACGGTCTAAACGCGACAGATGGAGAGAAGGGTGAGGCTGGGTCGCTGAACCGGCAGAGCGCTGGTGCGCCAGGAGTTCAGGATGATGCCGCCGGCATCGAGCAAGCGTCGATACGTGGCCGGGAGCTGAGTCAGGAAAACCAGGACGACGAGAGTGAGGAGCAGAACGCAGGTCATTGCCAGCAGAGCGCAATCAAGCATCCCGTCCAGGCTCCCTGACGAAATCGCCGCTACGACGGGAGTAGCCATGACAGCAGCCATACCCATTCCCGAAGATTGCTGCTCAGCGACACTTGATGCAGTAAGGGCCGGTGTATGCATGGCATGCCCGGTAGCCTCGGAATGAATTGCGAAAACGGCAAAGAGTAACGCGGTTAGAGCAAGCAGGGAAACGAAAGGCGACACAGAGACGGGCGCAACCAGCCATCGTACCGCGCGCTCCCTCGTCATCTCACCTACTTGTCTACCTTCAGCCCACGAATGAACTGCCACTGTCTTCCCTCGCAGAATACCCCACGGCGGGCGGGGAATCCTGAATGCCAGTTTGACGGGAGCAAAAACCACGGTGCGTCACGACATGTTCTGTGACCAGTTCGGGCGGTCAAGACAGCTTTCTCTCCGACAGCGCTCGTTGATTCACCTCTGCGAGAGGTGTCGTCTGAGTCGTCCAGGCTCGAACCGCAATGATCCCAGAGATTATCCCTATACCGGCCAGTACAGCGGCAGTAGGCACCAGCCCGAGCAGGGCGCCGAGTATTCCGGCCAGAGGGTAGGTCACGATGAAGCAGGCATGAGAGAGCGAGAATTGTGCAGTAAAGACGGCCGGCCGATTAGTCTCGTCCGACGAGCGGCGCAATAGTCGTGCCGATGGCGTCAGGATGAGCGCAGTCGCGGCGCCCATCACGAACCAGATCACCAAGAGACCAGACCAAGTCAGGGTTGTCGCCGGCGCGCAGACAACACCGGCGAGGGCGAGAAGTCCGACCGGCAGCACCGCACAGCCGAGAAGCATGACGTTTCGGTCGGCAAAACGTTCGAATACCCGCGGCAGCGCGAGCGCGACGAGCATAGACCCGAATCCGTAGCAGGCCAGGGCGAGTGCAAAGTCGGACTGCGCGCG
Source organism: Cryobacterium sp. Y62 (assembly GCF_002929785.1). Classification (NCBI taxonomy): domain Bacteria; kingdom Bacillati; phylum Actinomycetota; class Actinomycetes; order Micrococcales; family Microbacteriaceae; genus Cryobacterium; species Cryobacterium sp. Y62. Next base: position 34,688 of record NZ_PJJK01000085.1, read on the forward strand.
GCCGAAATGGCTTTGCACGAGCACGACAGTGTTGACAATGACCATGCTGGTTGAGGTAGCGACGACCATGTTCATGGCCAGCAAGGCGCGCAATTCCGGTGTGCGAAAGAAGACCCGTGCGCCGCGGGTGAGTCGCTCCCAGAATGGTGTCGGAGGGGAGGCGTGGTGCGCCGGCAGGGTAGCCGTGAATACGAGTAGGGCGGAGCCAACGAATCCGACGACCGTGCCTACGAAGAGGGAGTGGTAGCTGATCACGGTCAAGAGGGCTGCAGCGAGGATGGGGCTCAGGAGTGATTCGAGGTCGTAAGCCAACCGGGATAACGACAGAGCCTTGGTGTAGTCACTCTCGTTTGGAAGCACGGCCGGTAGCAGAGCTTGGAATGCGGGGGTGAACGCGGCCGAGGCGGCTTGTAGTGCGAAGATGAGCACGTAGATCTGCCAGGCTTCTGTGACAAACGGCAGCGAGAGTGCGACGATCGCGCGCAGCACATCCGCGGACACCAGCAGGGTCTTTCGCGGCACGTGCGTCGTCAGCGCAGAGATCACTGGGGCGACGCCGACATAGGCGAGCATTTTGATCGTCAGTGCGACGCCGAGCACGATGCCGGCGTCGCCGCCGGCGAGGTTGAACGCGAGCAGACCCAAAGCCACGGTGAGCATTCCTGTACCGATCAACGCCACGATCTGCGCGCTGAACAATCGCCGATACGTTCGGTTGCGCAGAACCTCAAGCATGAGCACCCACATCGTGAGTGTCAGCTGCCCGCTCAAGCGGATGCCGGTGGTGCGCCGGTGTGCCGTCGGCAGCATGCTCAGCCTGAAAAATAGCGTCCGCGACGAGCTGGCGGGCATGCTCATTGGCCAGACGGTAGAACACCCGTGTGCCCTCGCGGCGGGTCGCCACGAGGTGCCCGAGCCGCAGTTTCGCGAGGTGCTGGGAGACGGCAGCTTGAGACTTATCGACCGTCTTGGCGAGCTGGTTTACCGAGAGCTCAGTGTCTCGCAGAGCCAGAATGATGCGAATTCGCGTGGCGTCGGCGAGCATCGCAAAGACCTCGACGGCCAGCTCGACGTACTCTCCATCAGAATCAAGCGTGCACATCTTCTTATCTGCATTCATACGCAGATTATTGCACATGCGTTCAGCGATGCGATAGAGGCGCGGAACCGGGTGAGATCAGCCATCCCACTTGCGGGCGAGACGCAGATGACCAGCTATGGCGTTAGTCGGCGGGCTCGTCGCGGCGCGTGCCAGCGTTCTTGAGTAGGCCAGAGCGTACTTCGTGTGGGAGCAGCGGTAGTGGGCAAGGACGAACACACGGATTCCAAAAATCTAAGCCCGTCAATCGAATTTCGGTGGTGAAGATGTGCATATGGTTGGCTGTGGTTACGTCCGGTTTTACCATTGGGAAACACGGCCGCAGTCAGCGACCTCGGCGCGCGGGTGGGCGTTGATCGCCCGTGTTCAGCATTTCTTCGACGAGTCCGACGGCACCTACGACTACAGTTTCGTTCTGCCGCCCGAATAGGACACTGCGCCACGTCTTGCGAAGGGTATTCACATTAAATTGGGACTGCACGACCAAGATTCAGCCGTGCAGGCCCGACGACGGGCGGCTCTAGATGATCTAGTTGTTACTGGTGGATC